>DPWF01000306.1 GCA_003526435.1 Chitinophagaceae bacterium
CAAATACCAATGACTGGCATGGTGGTATTTTAGTTGAGGTGAATGACAGCGCAGCTTCATCGCCACGTACCCGCATGTTGATATAAGCCGTATCAGTAAAATTACAGGTGGTAGAATCTACAGCTACAAGCATGACCCTGTATAAACCAATATTATTAAATGTATGAGAAATGGAAGGAGTAGTTGTTCTGACTGCTGGCGTACCATCACCAAAATGCCACCAATACGCCTGCCCTTGCGCAAGGGTGTCCCTGAAATCAACTGTTAGCGGTACACAACCTGCGGTATCTCTGGCTACACCATTAATGGATGCCTGAAGGCCTGCACCAACACCAGCAAGATCGAAGGAGAATTTGATGGCGAGCAAATTGCAACCACCTCCGGAATTAGACCCTGCATTTTGATTACTTCGTGACCACACACCTGCAGTTCCAGTTAATCTACCGAGGTCATTAATATCGCGAGAACATGAACAAATTGATTGATAAATCGTACCATTTCGATCAAATCTACTTGTACCACCGTCTACATGATCACCCGAAGATCCAGTACCAGAATTAGCTCCAAAAAATGTAGCATACAAAACAGATTTTGCATCCCTCTCAATCACATAAAAGTATAAATCCTCTCCATCTGTTGAGGTCTTAAACTGACCAGCACCTGTTGTAAGCAACCCCCTGGTTCCTGTAGAAGGCATGCCTTGATGTAAGGCCCCTCCCCAGCCTGAGACATAAACATTCTCACACCGATCAACAAGAAAAGCCGTGGGAGATATATTTGGTGCATTTCCTGTTATAGTTCCAAAATTTGTGGAATAAACAAAAGCTGAAAGATCTGGTTGTAGTTTCGAAATGAATTGTTTCCCTGTTGCTTGACTACCATTTGCATTAACAGGCGCATTAATTACAGGCCATGCCACCGTTGTTGTACCCATGATATAAGGGAAGCCATTTCTATCAAATTGAATTCCATAAATCAAATCGGTTCCATTTGTAGCGAAGTAACTTGTTTTCAAAATCTGCGTCCCATCAGGGCTGATGATACTCACAAAGCCATCTACAGCTCCTCCTTGAAATGCTGGAAATAACACTCCTGACTTATCGCCCGGAAGATCAGTACTAGCAGTAGCCCCGGCCACATAGATGCTGCCGTTATTAGGATGAGTTGCTAAAACAAAGGCTGCATCATCTCCATTTCCACCCAGAAATGAACTAAATAGTACTGTATTCAAGTCTGCTGACAGTTTTATTAGAACTCCATCCTGAAATCTGCCGTTAGCAGTTGCACCCCGGGTTGTTTGAAAAGCAGAAGATGTAACAAGAAAATCAGTTGATTGTGTAACAGATGCAAGGAGGGGATTTCCCGCTGCATCTAATATAATTTCACTTCTTGCATCATCCCCGTAGTTCCTACGTGTTGTTTCCGCCGTTTTAGGGTCAGCATAATTTGCCCGGACATTTATCCCATCATCACCCGTACCTCCAATTCTTATTGAACTAAGAATATCTGTACCAGCAGAATTTAATTTTGTAATAATTATATCATATGCTCCTCCAGTTCCGTATAACCCTAATCCACGAGTAGGATAAGAATTCCCTGAATTGGTTCTTCCGGCCACAAATAAGTTACCTTGCGAATCTGCTACTAGGCTGTGCGGTTGCTCGTTTCCGCTACCGCCCAGATAAGTAGCATAAAGTCTACTGGCTCCGGATGGATCAAATTTAATAATTGCTATATCATAAGCACTTAATCCGTTTTCGTTTACCCCCCCTTGAAAACTGGTCTGAAAAGCCCCATTACTCACGGGAAACTGACCACCTGGGAATACAATCCCCCCACCATAAAAATTACCCTGGTTATCATATGTTGCAGTAAAACCCCAGTTATCTGCAGTACTTCCGCTATACCCATAAAACACAATCGAGGGGTCGATTACCAAAGTAGCATCCCTATTATAAGTTCCATTCAATTTAAACCGAACTATATTTCCCTTCACTTCAAAACTACAGGGTATCTCTGTTCGTGTACCCCGTGCCAGTTGATAAGTGTAAGGAGGCATTTCCTGTACATCAATTACTGATGTTTTGATGATCAGTTGCTGATCCTTCACTTTTAACCCATCAACACCATCAAAATAAAGGTTTACATCATTGATATTTCCACCCGGGTTCACAATCAGGTCATATTTCAATGTACCATTGGCTGTATAATAACGGATATCGATATTGGGATAAATGTTCTTAAAAGTTACCGCCTGGTATATCTTACAATTGGATGTCCATTTAGACGGATCATTCCCTAAAATATAGTTGTTGTAAGTAGCTTGTGCCTTATCGGGAATTACCTGTGCGTTCGGATTGGCATTCAGGAATTTTACCTGGTAAGCATGTCCTCTTAAAATCAGGTCACCTGTTGAACCTCCTCCTCCTTCACCACCTCTTGAAGGCTCTCCGACAGCAGATTTTTTTACCGATGTTGTGGCTGTAGTGGTATGCTGGTGACCACGTGGATGCGGATTTAACTTTTCAAGGTCTTCTTCCTTGTGTAATAACACCCTGTAACCATCTGCCTGTAGCGCTACCGACCCTATACCCGTGTTGGCGAGGTATAATATTTTCTTATCCCACTGTCCCTTATTTTCTACAAACTCCAGGTAATTCTGCGCATAGGTTACCAATCCCATCATAAGCAATCCCAATGCCCCTGCTATTTTCTTCAGTGCTGCCAATCCTCAATTTTTTAATAAGTTACTACAATATACGTTTCCAGTGCTGTTAAAGTTGTCATCAGGAAATGCGGCTCCAGGCATTTTTACCTTTCTGTGACCTGAGGTAGTTTTTTAACAGCAAATTCTTTGCCATTTCCAGGGTTGGGTCCTCCTCACATGTTTGCTCAGCTATTGTTTTTGCCAGTTCCAGCAATTCTTTATCATCAACAATACTGGCCACCTTAAAGTTCAATGTCCCACTCTGTCTGGTACCTGCAATATCACCCGGACCACGCAACTCAAGGTCTTTCTCTGCAATTTTAAACCCGTCATTGGTGGCACACATTGTATTGATCCGTTCTTTGCCCTCTTTGCTTACTTTGGCACCCGTTAATAAAATGCAAAAACTTTTTTCACTTCCTCTTCCCACCCTTCCACGGAGCTGATGCAACTGCGATAACCCGAATTTTTCTGAGCTTTCAATGACCATTACCGTTGCATTTGGCACATTTACACCTACCTCAATCACGGTAGTACTTACCATGATCTGTGTATCTCCATTCACAAAACGCTGCATATTGGTTTCTTTCTGTTCAGCAGGTTGCCGTCCGTGTACCATACTGATAAGGTATTTGGGTTCGGGAAAAAAGCTTTTTACCTGTTCATAACCCTGCATCAGGTCTTCGTAACTCAGTTTTTCACTTTCTTCAATCAGGGGATAGATAAAATAGGCCTGCCTCCCTTTCTGTATCTCCGTTTTTACAAAATCCATCACACTGGCCCTGGCCCCCTCATTACGATGAACTGTGGTGATGGGTTGTCTGCCCGGCGGTAATTCATCCATCACACTATAGTCAAGGTCGCCATAAGCGGTCATAGCGAGGGTTCTGGGAATAGGCGTGGCGGTCATTACCAAAACATGGGGCGGAATGGTTGCTTTTTCCCAAAGTTTGGCCCGTTGTGCCACACCAAAACGGTGTTGTTCGTCAACGATAACGAGTCCAAGGTTTTTAAACTGAACCACATCTTCAATGACAGCATGTGTACCTACTACAAAATGAATCGTATCATCCAGCAACCCTGCCAATATTCTTTTTCTCTCTTTTCCTTTCACCGTACCTGTAAGCAAGGCTATTTCAACCGGCATTTCTTTTAACAACTCTTTCAGCCCATTGTAATGCTGTTGTGCAAGAATTTCTGTTGGAGCCATAAGACAACTCTGGTAACCATTATCGGCTGCCAGTAACATACTCAATAGTGCCACAATGGTTTTTCCACTGCCTACATCTCCCTGTAACAACCGGTTCATCTGGTGACCGCGACCGGTATCGGTTCTGATTTACCTGATAACTCTTTTTTGTGCACCTGTTAATTCGAATGGCAGGTAATTATTATAGAAATTATTGAACAGCTCACCCACTTTTTCAAATACCACGCCCCTGC
>DPWF01000292.1:0-2967 GCA_003526435.1 Chitinophagaceae bacterium
CTGGGATACCAAGGGTATTGAAGGTGTACACCGTTTCCTGAAAAAATTATGGCGTTTGTTTTTTGATGAAACAAAAGGTAAAGTCTGGACCGATGCTGCACCAACGGCAGAAGAACTGAAAGTGTTACACAGAACCATCAAAAAAATTGAAGACGATACCGAACGTTATAGTTTCAATACAGCCGTAAGTGGTTTTATGATCTGTGTAAATGAACTGAGCGATTTGAAATGTAATAAAAAGGAAATACTCGAATCATTACTTATTCTCATTACACCATATGCCCCGCATATTGCAGAAGAGCTCTGGCAGCAATTGGGTAACAACGGTTCTATTCTCGATGCATCATACCCCGTATTCAATGCGGCATATGTAACGGAAACCAGTAAGGAATATCCTGTTAGCATCAATGGTAAAATGCGAACCAATCTCACCATTGCACTAGATGCAACAGAGGAAGAGGTAAAAGAGCTTGTACTGGCTAATGAACTGGTACAGAAATGGATGGAAGGCAAGCCTTTGAAGAAACTGATTTTTGTGAAAGGGAAGATGATCAATGTAGTAATATAGAAACTAAGGGTGATATAAAAATCACCCTTAGTTTTTTTCCATAATCAGTTCTAATACATCTCCTCCATCAGGTTCGGAAAGTGTTAAATATAACAGCTTGTTTTTTATCATTGCAGGCACTTCATCTGTTTTGTTCTCTCCTAGGCTATTCTTAGATGTAAGCTTTATCTTATTGACAGATTTTGTATAACAATACTGCATTTGCTCAGCAGGACCACCTTCCGATACAACCATCGCTAGCATACGCTCGTTTTTGAAATTAAATTCGAATGAACTGTAAGACATTTTTTGTAAAGCGAGGAATTGTTTTTTACCAGCATCAGTAGGGTAGGCTTTTGCCATTTCATCTGTAATATGCGCCGAGTCTGTTTTGAAGTTAATATAATTGTACTTGTTTTTAATGGCAATAACTTTCCATTTGCCAATCAGGGTGTTGTCGCACTGACTGGATGCAGTTTTGCTTAATGACAGACAGATCAGAAAAAATAGTAAATATCTCATGACTTATTTTAATTATTACTAAATATAGGTGAAAAATAATAATATGAATGTTGTCCGTGCTATTAACCACTGATCACAACTCCTGTTTATATCCTCCCTGATCTTAATTATATTGTACATCCAAAAACCTACTACATGAAAAGGATATTGTCCTGTGTACTCGCATGTTTATGCCTGGGTACCGCACAATCACAAAACAATCAACCTTATTTTTTATCGAATCCGGCAATAAGTCCCGATGGCGAAACCATTGTATTCGCTTTTGAAGGCGATCTCTGGAAAGCAGCCGTAAAAGACGGTCGTGCCACCCGTTTAACAGCCATGCAGGGTTATGAAACAAGTCCACGTATTTCACCCGATGGACAATGGCTGGCATTCAGCAGCAGGCAAATGGGTAATGCAGATGTATATATAATGCCTCTGGCCGGAGGCGAAATCAAACAACTTACATTTCATAGTGCCACCGATGAAGTAAATAACTGGAGCTGGGATAGTAAGAAAATCTATTTCACCTCAAGCAGGATGGGTCAGATATCTGGTTTCACTGTCGGTATCAATGGTGGAACGGCACAACGTTTATTTGGCGATCATTTCTTTTTACTGGATCATGGATTGGCAGAACATCCATCCGGTGACATCTATTTTAACGATACATGGGAAAGCACCAGTCAGGTAGCGCGTAAACGATACAAAGGACCATTCAATCCCGATATCCAGTCGTACAATATCAGCAGCAAACAGTATAAAAAACATACTGATTGGGAAGGAAAAGATTTCGCATCTACCATCGATAAAAATGGTAAGCTCTATTTTATTTCCGATGAAGCCAATGGTGAATACAATCTCTACACTTTAGACAATGGAAAGAAAACAGCACTTACACGTTTTAATTCATCTATTAAAACACCTGTTGTAAATGCAGGAGGCAATAAAGTAGTATTCGAAAGAGATTACCAGTTATGGTTGTATGATGTAGCATC
Organism: Chitinophagaceae bacterium; assembly: GCA_003526435.1. Lineage (GTDB taxonomy): Bacteria > Bacteroidota > Bacteroidia > Chitinophagales > Chitinophagaceae > Sediminibacterium. Next base: position 2,050 of record DPWF01000292.1, read on the forward strand.
CAAAAAAACCGAGAAACTGAACATCAGCCTGAACAGGAACTATGTACTGCCGGCGGATAAAGATTATAATGTGCGTGGTGAAATCACCAATCTGGATGTTTCACCCGATGGAAAAAAGATTGCATTCTCTTCCAGAGGTGAAATTTTTGTGAGTGATGTGGATGGGAAATTCATACAACAGATCAACAAAGGGAATACCGAAAGAGCGAAAGAAGTAAAATGGATGAGTGACAATAAAACCATTCTCTTTAACCAGACGGTGGATGGCTACCTGAACTGGTTCACAGTGGCAGCCGATGGTACTGCCCCCGTGAAACAAATTACAAAAGACAGCAAAAACAACCGTTCAGCCGTATTGAATAAAACACGCACCAAAATGGTATACCTGAGTGGACGTGATGAAGTTCGGCTGCTTGATCTGAAAAACTGGGAGAACAAGACGCTTGTAAAAGATGAAATATGGGCCATACAGAATTCTGATCCTGGTTTTTCTCCCAATGATGAGTACGTGTATTTTACAGCCATCAGGAATTTTGAACAGGATATTTTTATCCATCACCTGAAAGACAATCGTACCATTAACCTTACCAATACAGGTGTAACCGAAGCGAGTCCTACATGGAGTCCTGATGGTAAGTATATTTATTTTATCTCTGCACGTACAAGACCTTCATATCCGTTTGGCATGCAGAATCCCCGTATTTACAGGATGCCACTCGAAAAAATAGATGCACCTTACCGCAGTGACAAGTATGAAGCACTCTTTAAAACAGAGAAAAAAGATACGACCAAAAAAGACCCGGCTCCTATTAAAATTGATGCTTCAAAAATTATGGACAGACTGGAGCAGGTAGGTCCAAATTTTGGTTCACAGTTTTTATTGAACGTGTTACAGAAGGGCGAGAAGACCATTGTATT
>DPWF01000292.1:3029-4755 GCA_003526435.1 Chitinophagaceae bacterium
GACATCAGCAACCACGCTGAAGGGAGAGCCGATTTATGGAAAACTACCCTCGAGCCTTTTGAAGCACCAAAAACCGAACGCATCAATGGTGCAGATGCATTTAGTGTAGACTATGCTGAGGGAGCTGATAAAACAATGTTACTTATTAATGGCTCAGTGTACAAGCTGAATCTTGATGCCAATAAAGTAGATCCTGTGGCCATTTCGCAGGTATTCAGAAGAAACCTGTCTGCAGAATTTGCACAGGTGTTTCAGGAAACGTGGGCACATGTAAATGAAAATTTTTATGATGAAAAGTTTCATGGCATCGACTGGCAGGCTACACGTAAACGTTATGAAGCATTTGTACCTTATATAAATACCCGTGGCGATCTGCGTACGCTGCTGGCTGATCTGTTGGGAGAATTGAATTCATCGCACCAGGGCTTTAGCTCATCAGGCGAGGAAGAAAATGTTCAGTTATCGAACAGAACCATGGAGACAGGAATTGTTTTTGAAAATACCGACCCCTACAAAGTAAAATATGTGGTAGCAGGAACCAATGCAGACAGAGCTACCATTGATGTTCGACCCGGTGATATATTGCTGAAAGTAAATGATGAAACCGTTGATCCTAAAACAGACAGAAACTATTATTTCAGCAAACCTTCACTGGATGGTGAGCTGAGTCTGACTTTTAATCGTAATGGTCAGACTGTTACGACCAAAATTCATCCGCAGGCATCTTTATTCAGTAATCTGTCGCAGGAGTGGAGTGATATCAACCAGAAAAGAGTCGATGAAAAAACCAACAACCGTGTAGCCTATCATAATATGAAAGACATGGGTGGTGGAGAACTCGAAAAATTCCTGATTGATATGACCCAGGATTTTTATGGAAAAGATGCATTGATTCTTGACCTGCGTTATAATACCGGAGGTAATGTTCACGATGAAGTATTGAAGTTCCTGAGCCAGCGCGCTTACCTGCAATGGAAATACCGTGAAGGCAAATTGACGCCCCAATCTAATTTTGCCCCAGCCGATAAACCGATTGTATTACTGATTAACGAGCAATCATTAAGTGATGCAGAAATGACTGCACAAGGTTTCAAGGCACTGAAACTGGGTACCATTATTGGTATGCCTACTTACAGGTGGATCATCTTCACCAGCGGTACAGGTTTAGTAGACGGTTCATTCGTACGCCTGCCTAGCTGGGGTTGTTATTCATTAGATGGAAAGGACCTGGAAATTACCGGTGTAGAACCTGATATTAAAATTCCGATGAATTTTGAAGATCGCATCAATGGCCGCGATCCGCAACTGGATAAGGCGATTGAAGAGATTATGAAAAAATTGAAAAAATAATTTCAGCTTATATTGTAATCTGTGAATCTGTGGCTTCATTATCTTGCCACAGATTCACAGATTTTTTTTGAGTAAATAGTATTTCATGTTTCACCCGATTGTTCCCTTTGACGTTAACACGGATCATTTGTATCAACTTGACCTCACAGCCAATAACAGGGAAGTAACAGATGCATTGGTAAATGATACGCAACTCTTTTCTGAATACATAGAGAACTGTCTTGCCCATTCTGGAGCCCGTTATGCCATTGGTGGTTATAATGAACACCGAACTGTTTACAGCAGGAGTAAAGTGTTTGATGGAGCCGATGAGCCACGGAGGCTGCATTTGGGAACAGATATCTGGGGATCGGCTGGCACACCTGTATTTGCACCC
>DPWF01000406.1:0-225 GCA_003526435.1 Chitinophagaceae bacterium
GAAGATGGGTTGTAATAAACTGGTTTGGGTGCATGCCTATATTTCTTTGCCAGCACTTCCTCTACCTTTCCCCACCATCCATTGGTTTCAATATATTTTTCACAAAGCTGATCAATGGCGGCATTCATAAAAAAGGCCAGCAAAATAGGCGCCGGACCATTGATGGTCATGCTTACTGATGTTTTCGGATCGCAGAGATCGAAACCACTGTATAGCTTTTTGGCA
>DPWF01000406.1:255-3238 GCA_003526435.1 Chitinophagaceae bacterium
ACCAATTTTTCCATAAATATCGGGGCGTATAGCCGGATCTTCACCATACAGTGTTACACTGTCAAATGCAGTAGATAAACGGATGGCAGGTTGACCCAAAGAAACATAATGAAAACGTTTATTGGTGCGTTCCGGACCACCTTCTCCGGCAAACATGCGTGTTGGGTCTTCGCCCTGTCTCTTCAATTCAAATACACCTGCTGTATATGGAAATGAGCCCGGTACATTTTCCTGTAACTGCCAGCGAAGAATATCACCCCAGTCTTTGTATTTGGGTAATACCACTTTAGGAATACGTGTTTTACTAAGCGACGTAGTAGTGAGTGGTTGCCTGATTACTTTATCGCGTACCTTATATTCAAAGAAATCTGCTTCGTATTGTTTTACCAAAGCCGGCCACTGTTCAATGAGTTGCTTGCAGTCTGGGTGTAATTGCTTTTCAAAAGATTGTTTTACTTCTTCCAGTCCCTTTGCCAGTTCTCCTTTTACCGATGCCAGCGTTCCGTTGATCTGGTATAGTTTACTGGCGATGGTTGTTTGTTCATTTACCCAGGTATCGTAAGAACGGTTATTGTCTGCAATCTCGGCCAGGTAACGCACACGTTTGGGTGGAATGATCTGCGATTTGGTGGTGGTATCTTTTTTATTGTCTTCTCCGGAGAAATGACCAAATGATATTGTTGTTTTCTGTTCAACAGCCAGCATAATTTTTTCAAATAATGCATTTACACCGGCGTCATTGAACTGTGCAGCAATGGTGCCTACAATGGGTAATTCTTCATCTTTTGCGGTCCATAAACTATGGTTGCGCTTATACTGTTTACGAACATCATGCAGGGCATCCAATGCACCGGCTTTATCAAATTTGTTGATACAAACCACATCTGCATAATCGAGCATGTTGATTTTTTCGAGCTGAGAAGCCGCACCATATTCGGGTGTCATCACATATAAACTCACATCACAAAAGTCAAGGATCGATGCATCACTTTGTCCAACACCTGCCGATTCAAGAATGNNAGAATGATAAAGTCGAACCCCGCCTGCTTACAAATATCAATCGCATCCTGAACATGAGCACTAAGCGCAGTATTGTCGTCGCGGGTTGCCAGGCTACGCATATAGGCCCTTGGATGTGAAATGGCATTCATCCGGATCCTGTCGCCCAATAAAGCCCCGCCTGTTTTCTTTTTTGAAGGATCAACCGAAATAACGGCAATGGTTTTATCATCCAGTAACTGTAAATATCTTCTTACAATTTCATCCGTAACCGAACTCTTTCCCGCACCACCTGTACCCGTAATACCCAATACCGGAATACCCGCCTGTTTCTTATCCCCTTGCTCCTTGCCTACTTGTTTCTTGTCAACCTGCTCCTTTTCTCCTGCTCCATTCTCTGCATTGGTAATATGACGCGCAATGGTACGAATATCTTTCACCTCTCCCAGTGTCATGGGTTTGGTGTAAATGCCATTACCGTTCAGATTAAAATCGCATTGACGTATTACGTCTTCAATCATGCCTTCCAGTCCCATCTTTCTCCCGTCATCGGGACTATAAATTCTGGTGATACCATAATGATGCAGTTCCCTGATTTCTTCCGGAAGTATGGTTCCGCCACCACCACCAAAGATTTTAATATGTCCGCATCCATTCTGATCCAGCAGGTCACGCATGTACTTGAAAAACTCTACATGGCCTCCCTGATAGCTGGTAATAGCAATACCCTGGGCATCTTCTTCTATAGCACATTCCACGATTTCGGCTACACTCCTGTTATGACCAAGATGTATGATTTCAGCTCCTTTTGACTGCAGAATCCGGCGCATGATGTTAATAGCGGCGTCGTGGCCATCGAACAAACTGGCGGCGGTTACAATACGGATTTTATGCTGGGGTTGGTAAGACATATCCTTTCTTTTCACTGAATGGCAAATTTACAGCTTTCAGCCGAATGGTTAACAATCGTTAGTTTTTTGATGGCTAAGTTTACAAAAACAACCAGATGTCATTTAGCATACGGGAAGAAGTAACCAACAGCCAGCAAACAATTACACTTTGCGACGACCAGACAGGAACCACTGCACAGGTATTTTGCTTTGGTGCTTAATTAAATGCATTCACAATACAAACAGAAGACCATTCCGTGAATGTAATTGATGGGTTTAAAAATGTGGATGATGCAAAAGCAGAAATGAACAATGGTTTTAAAAGTGCCAAACTAAGTCCTTTTGTTTGCAGAATGCGTGAGGGCAAATACCAGTTTCAAGAAACAGAGTTCAAGGTACAAGGTTTTCATTTGAACGGACATGCCATTCACGGCCTGTTATGCCATGCTGTTTTTGAACTCACAGATAGCGGCGCTGATGAGGATAAAGCATGGGCTACCTTAACGCATGAATATAAAGGAACAGATAAAGGTTATCCTTTTCCTTACACCATTGTTATTACCTGGACCTTACACAAAAATCATTATCTCACTGTTACTACCACTGCTACCAACCTCCACAATGGTATGATTCCCTTTGCAGATGGCTGGCACCCTTATTTCTCAACAGATACACCTATTGATCATTCTATTCTTTCCTTCAATACCAGCAGAAAACTGGTATTCGATGATGAACTGGTACCAACAGGTGCGGAAGAAAAAGATGATCGCTTTTTAGCAGGGGCTTTACTGGATGGTATTCAACTCGATAATTGCTTTGTATTGCCTGCAGATGAACAAGGATATTGCCTGTTAAAAGGAAAAAAGATAAGCATCAGGATTGAACCAGATACCAGTTATTCTTACCTGCAGATTTATACACCGCCTCATCGTAAGAGCATTGCCATTGAAAACCTTACTGCTGCTCCGGATGCCTTTAACAATAAAATAGGATTGATTTACCTGCAACCAGGTGAAGTGTTTTCCTGTACAACAGGTTATCGTTTAGAACTATCATAATCCTTTCTTCCCTGCTCCGGACTTAAGTCCGGAGCA
>DPWF01000308.1 GCA_003526435.1 Chitinophagaceae bacterium
TGTTTACAGTAATAAGATTAATATACTCGACACGCTTCCCAAAGATGAGAAAAAACGATTAATAACCGAACTACAGAATTACTGGGAAGATAGTCTGCAGGTTAGAATTGTTCAGAGATATCTCGGACTTCTTCGAAGCAGCCTTATTAATCCACCCGTATTCGACAGCAGCAATCTTGGCCGCTCCATTAACTTTATGAATGCTTACCTGAATAGCCAGGGGTATTTTTATACAGGGCTAAAAGATTCCGTTTCTATCGACACTGTTAACACACAGTTACGTGCCAATGTGTTTATGAACATCACCGTTGGAAAAAACATCAGCATCGATTCTGTTTCATATAACTTTTCAGATTCAATCTTACAGTCATTGGTATTGGCCAATACATCGGAAAGTTTTTTGAAGAAAGGAAAACCTTATACCAAACAGGTCATCAGTGATGAGCTCGACAGGCTTACCAATTTATTCCGCCAAAACGGATACTATTATTTCAACAGGGATGACCTGATTGCTGTGGTTGATACACTGGATACTAAATTATTGCCCCTGACACTTGATCCCTTTAAACAGGCAGAAATTATTGCACAGGCCGCTAAAAGAAGAAAAGATAACCCAACATGGGATATAAATCTGACCCACAGAGCCATACTTGATTCGAGCAAATTGCGCCAGTTTAGCATGGGTAATATTTATTATTATCCTGAAACAGGTATTGCAGATATTCCCGATAGTGTTATTCGCAGAAAAGATTTTAAAACAGATACTTTCAGAAGTGGTATCATGAAGTACAATAAAGGGCTGTTTCGTTTCAGACCCATGCGTGAACACACTCACCTGAGCAGGGGCGACAAGTACAATGAAGCTAATTTTTATAAAACCATCAACAGACTTGGTCAGCTTGGTGCCTGGCAACAGGCTGATGCATTATTGCGTGTACGTGACAATGATACACTTGATATGCATATTTTCCTGGTACCTGCCATTAAACAAACACTGGCTGCAGAACTGGAAGGAAGCCGGAATTCAGGTGATGTAATTGCCGGTAATACACTGGGTATTTCAACTAACCTGAGTTATACCAACAGAAACAGGTGGCGGCAGGCCGTACAACAACAATCTGTGATACGAACCGGCGTGGAACTTAACCTGTTGAGTCAGGATAATCCACTTTTACAAACCTTTTTACTGAGTGGAAGTCACACTTATGTGTTACCAAGAATCCTTACACCTTTTGGTAACTGGCGCTCACTCCGCAACCTTGAAAACAAAAAAACTTTATTTACGCTAAGCAGTTCTTATATAGACAGAAAAAAATATTACAACATCACTTCTTTTACCGCCAGCATTGGTTATGAGTGGCGCAAACCCGTTAAAAATGGTGATCATGTATGGTTGTATAAACCGTTGAATGTTGAATTGTATGGTATCAAAAGACTTCCAGGTCTAGACAGCCTTATTCAAAACAATCCTTTTTTACAGGCATCTTTTAATGAAGGTAATATTGTAAGCCAGAGTCTGTCTTTTATCAGAACCACCATCAGCCCAAAAAACAGGAATAAAAGTCATTACCTGCGAATTGGTATTGAAGAAGCCGGAGGTTTATTTGGTTTGCTGCCAGGTTTAAAAAATAATATCTATCGTTACATCAAAACTGAAGCTGAATACAGACAAAGAATACAGTATCCCAAATCGGAATTGGCTTATCGTGCATTTGCAGGGTTTGGGTACAATTACAGTAACGACCCCACCATTGGCAGAACACTGCCTTTCTTTAAACAATTTATTGTAGGTGGTCCTTACAGCATGCGTGCATGGGGATTACGCCAGTTAGGACTGGGTAGTTCTACTTTCAGTGATATGGTAAACAGCAGTTACCGTGATCGTTTTGGTGATATGCAACTGGAAACAAATATTGAATATCGTTTTCAGGTTGCAGCGCTTGGTTCTTTCAAAATAGGAAGTGCTGTATTTGCTGATATGGGTAATATCTGGAACCTGAAAAAAAATGCACAGGATCCGGATTCCAGGTTTTCATTCAGTAATCTGGGCAGAGATCTTGCAATTGGCGTAGGTACAGGTTTACGGTTCGATTTTTCTTACTTTCTTATACGTTTCGATGTAGCCTATCGTATGAAAGATCCGGCAAGGAGTACAAACGGGGGGTGGATGAGTTTTAAAGATTTTGTTTGGTCAGAAACAAGGGCCAATGGATTAAAAATAAACAATGTAGCCCTGCAATTCGGTATTGGTCTACCCTTCTGATGATCCGGCTTTTAATGCATCGATTGTTTTTTCAAAAGAAACAAGGTCATCCGCATCGGTTACTTCAAAAGTACCAATACGTGTTCTGCGTAAGCTGCTCATGTAACCGCCTACACCCAATGCTGCACCAAAATCGTTTGCCAGACTTCTGATATAAGTACCCGTTGAACATACGACCCTGAAATAAACAACAGGTAATTCAATTTTTTCAATCACAAAAGAATGAATGGTAACAGGACGTGGCTCGAGTTTTACTTCCAGACCTTTTCTTGCTGCGAGATAAACAGGTTTCCCGTCTTTTTTTATGGCAGAATGTGCAGGGGGCACCTGCATAATGGGGCCTGTAAATGGTATGGTGGCAGCATGAATTTGTTNNTCAAATGCGTATAATCCCTGATATTTTCAGGAGTTGATTCCAGATCATAAGTAGCTGTTGTTGCTCCCAACGTAAAAGTACCTGTGTACTCTTTTTCCATCCCCATATACTCATTGATCTTCTTGGTGAATTTACCGGTACATACAATCAGTAATCCTGTTGCCAGTGGATCAAGTGTTCCGGCATGACCCACTTTGGATATTCTTGTGAGTATGCGCACTTTTTTTACCACATCAAAAGAGGTCCAGTCGATGGGTTTATCCAGTAAAATCACTTTCCCGTCGAGATAAGGTTGTAAGGCAGGGTGTATTTCTTTTTGCTTCATGAAAGCTGCTCGGGTCTTGTAAAATGCTGATATTAATACGCCCTCGCAAACAATACCCGCTGTGAAGATGGCTTACCTGTTAATATACAAGTACCTTCT
>DPWF01000188.1 GCA_003526435.1 Chitinophagaceae bacterium
GATGGATCCGGTGGGGTGGAGAGTACTGGAGGGATTGCCGCCGAAAAAAGAGCAACAGCCACTGCTGGAGAAGAAACGAATCCAAAAATCAAAAGGCAAAAAATTATGAACAGTGTGTACCAGATCAATAAGGGCGTGGACAGGCCGGTGGTCTTTCGCGGACTTACGGCACAGTATATCTGGTGGCTAGGTGGTGGTTTGCTTTGTTGCCTATTGCTCTTTGCCTTACTCTATTTGGTGGGTGTATCGATGTTGGTTTGTGTACTGGTGGTGGTTGTGTTAGCAGTTGCGTGGATATGGCAGGTGTACCGTTTGAGTAAACGATATGGTCAGCATGGTGTGATGAAAAAAATGGCGGCAGCCGCGATTCCAAAATGGGTGAAAGTATGAAAGAATTACAAGACATATTACCACTCTATGCGGTGGAGCAGGATATGATCCTTTCTAAGATGGGTGATATTACCCTTGTCTATCGATTGGATTTACCGGAGATTTTCACGCTATCGAATGCGGATTATGAAAACCTCCACCAGTCATGGGTGAGAGCCATCAAGTTACTACCTGCAGGAACCGTGCTACATAAACAGGACTGGTTTATGTCAGCCTTGTTTCTGGGTGATTTTGAAAAGGAACAGGATTTTTTGTCGCGCAGCAGTGAGCGTTTTTTTCATGAACGGCCTTATTTCAAACACCAGTCTTATTTGATGCTGACATTGCCACCCAAAGACAGGAAAAGGGTCAACGCTTATTTTTCTTCGCTGCTCAAAAAACATATCGTTCCAGCCCAAACCCTTGATCCGGCATTTGCCAAAAGTTTTGAGTCAGTGTGTTCTCAGTTTATAAAAGTGTTGGTTGATTCAGAATTGATTGGTTGTAAAAGATTGGAAACGGAGGAGCTGGGTGTCTTTATCGATCAATACCTCAGCCTCGGTGATGATGGTATTTGTCGCGACCTTGATTTTTCAGAAGGAGTGAAAGTGGGAGAAAAACATTGTGTGCTTTTTTCGATGGCTGATCTTGCCCATTTTCCTTCACATTGTGGCTCACGGATTTCCTATGACCGTTACAGCACGGAAGCCGGGCAGTTTCCGATTGGATTTGTGAGTGCACTCGGACAACTCTTACCAACCGATCATATTTATCACCAATACCTGTTTATTGAAGATGCAGCAGAGGTCGCAAGACAACTGGAGAAAAGAAAATTACGGTTTCAATCGCTTTCGCTTTATGCCAGAGAAAACCAGTTAGCCAAAGATGCGACAGAACAGTTTCTTCATGATATGACGGGAGGACAGCGGCAGCCTGTTCGGTTTCATGGGAACCTGATTGCATGGACAAAGGACAAAGACGATTTACAGGAAGTGCGTAACCGATGCAGTGCAGCGCTTGCATCCCTTGATATCACACCGAAGATAGAAACCCTGGGTGCTCCACAAATATTCTGGGCGGGCATACCGGGTAATGCGGCAGATTTTCCGATCAATGAAACCGCTTTGCTCTTTGCAGAACAGGCGGCTTGTTTTCTTCACAGCGAAACCCAGTACCAGGATTCAGTAAGCCCATTCGGTATTCGTTTAGGAGACAGGCTCACGGGCAGACCCATACATGTGGATCTTTCAGACGAACCGATGCGACGTGGTATCATTACCAACCGCAACAAACTCATCATCGGGCCTTCCGGAACGGGCAAATCTTTTCTGACCAATCATGTACTTCATGGTTACCATGCACAAGCAACACATGTGGTGATGGTGGATGTGGGACACTCGTATAAAAGTTTATGTACGCTGGTGGGTGGTTATTATTTTACTTACGCAGAAGACGACCCGATCCGTTTCAATCCTTTTTATCTCGCAGAAGGGCAGTTGGCTGATAGTGAGAAAAAGGAAAGCATTAAAACACTTTTGGTAACACTTTGGAAAAAGGAGGATGAAAGTTTTCGTCGTTCAGAATATGTGGCACTTTCCAATGCGCTACAGGGCTATTATGAAAAGCCTGTTACTTTCAGGTGCTTTGATGGCTTTTATGAATACCTGCGGGATGAGTTTTCTCTTCAACTGAAACGGGACGGCGTACAGGAAAAGGATTTTGACCTCTCCAATTTTTTGTATGTGCTACGTCCTTATTACAAAGGTGGAGAATATGATTACCTGCTCAACGCTACTGAGCAAGTGGATTTACTGCATCAGCCCTTTATTGTTTTTGAACTGGATAACATTAAAGACCATCCGATTTTATTTCCTGTGGTTACCATTGTCATCATGGAAGTTTTTATTGCCAAGATGCGACGCTTAAAAGGTGTTCGTAAAATGATACTCATTGAAGAAGCGTGGAAAGCGATTACAAGACATGGGATGGCGGAATACATCAAGTACCTGTTTAAGACGGCGCGTAAACATTTTGGTGAAGCAGTGGTGATTACCCAAGAGATAGAAGATATACTCGGTTCAGAGATTATCAAACAAACCATTGTTGCCAATGCGGACTGTAAAATACTGCTCGATCAATCCAAATACGAACAGCGGTTTGATGAGTTGCAACACTTGTTGGGGCTGACAGATAAGGAACGGGTGCAGGTTTTATCTATGAACCGGGCCAATGAAGCAGGCAGGCAATATAAGGAAGTCTTTATCTCGCTGGGTTCACGCATCAGTAAAGTATATCGTGTGGAAGTGTCACCGGAAGAGTACCTGGCATATACTACTGAAGAAAAAGAAAAAATACGGGTGGTGCAGATGGCGGAATCACTGGGTAGTGTTGAAGCTGCCATTCAAAAACTGACAAATGAAAAAAGATAAGATGGTTGTGGTGTTGATTTTGTTGAGTCTGGTAGGTTTTGCTCTATGGCGGTTTTGGCCATCAGCGGATCAGATTCGTAATGTGGTGATTGATTGGTATCACAAAATATTTTGTGAGCGATGAAAATCTTAAGTCTGTTTTTGTGTGTTCTGATGTGGGGTGCTGCTCATGGGCAGTCAATTGATCCGGTGTCATTGCTATTAGCGAAGGCCATCAAAGCTGTTGATCTGAAAGTACAAAGGCTGCAAAATGAAACCCTTGTCTTACAGCGAGTACACCAGATGTCAGAACAGGAACTGGCCAAAGTGAAACTGGAAGAGATCCGTAACTGGCAGCAGCAATTATCTGTTTTGTATGCAGGATACTTTGCTGAATTACAACAGGTAAAGCCCATTATTAGCAGTGGGGGAATAGTAAAAAGCATCCTCACTTTAGAAGAACAAGTGTTGGTAGAGTATAAAAAGTTCGCAGATAAGCCNNCCAGCACATACAGCCGTGTTCAAGCATAGTCAGGAATTACGGCGGATGTTAGCTGATGTATTAAGCAGCCAGCTTTCGATGAAGGATGCAGACAGGCTTATAATGCTCTATACACTCAGAGATGGCATGGTGCGTTGTCTGGAAAAGATGCATGCACTGAATCAACAAGAGTTGGTCTTGGCGGAGAAAAGAATACGATTGAAGAAAGATGCAAATGATGTTAAACGTTTACACGGAATCCAATGAAAAAAATAATATTCATCATAGCGATGTTGTTTTTTCGGTTCAGTGTTTTTGCACAAGCGCAGGAACTTGAACAATTAAAGATCAACCTGGAAAAACTATTACAGCTAAAACTCATGCTGGCACAGGCAAAGCAGGGCTACCAGACTTTGACCACTGGTTATAATGCTGTGCGGGATGTGACCAAAGGCAATTTTGATTTGCATAGGAAACAGTTGGACTTATTGTTGGTGGTGGGTGATAAAGTTCGGTCCTCGCCAGCTATACAGAGAAGCCTGACTAATTATAGAAGTGTGGAACAGGAGGTGCGAGGCTGGATGCAACTGGCAAGGTCGCTGGGTTTATTTAATGCAAAAGAACTGGATGAAATGAATCAGGATTTTCTGCTGGTGAGTACACAGGGTAAAGAAGACAAAGAAACCTTGTCGTTGGTGTTAAGTAATGGAACACTCAGGATGAGTGATGCGGAAAGGCTTGCTTTGGTGGAAATGCTATCCTCCAACAGTGAGCAATGCCTGGCTTTGGTTCGTGAGAAAGTGAAAGCACAAACAGCCATTTCGGTAGCAAGGGCGCAGGCAAAAAAAGACAGAGAAGCCATGAGGCGATTGTATGGATTATAAATCAATTAGAGATGAAACAGTGTGTAGTGGTATTGTGTGTGTTGTTGTTTCCGGTTCTTGCTAATAGCCAGGGTATATCCAATGGGACCAGTTTACAATCGGTACTAGATCAATTATACAGAGACATGATGCCTTTGTGTAAAGGATTGATTGGAACTGCGCGACTGGTGGGTGGTTTTGGTGCGCTCTGGTATATCGGACTGCGCGTGTGGAGACATATTGCAGCAGCAGAGCCGGTGGATGTGTACGGACTACTTCGACCTTTTGTGTTAGGATTTTGTATCCTGATTTTTCCATCTGTGATAGATCTGATTAACGGGATACTGCAGCCAGTGGTTAAAGCAACTGCTGTTATGGAGAGTGGGACCACAGATGCTATGCGAGCCTATTTCAGGCAACAGCGTGGGGGGTCATTTATGGAAGCACTCAGCCCGATCAACTGGATACGTGAGGCATTTCGTGAATTGCTGGAACTGGTGTACCAAGGAGTGGCTCTTATCATCAATGTGATCCGCACTTTTTATTTGATTGTACTGGCAATCATTGGCCCCATTGTTTTTGGACTCTCTATTTATGATGGGTTTCAGCACCTAATCACGGTATGGCTTGCACGTTATATCAATGTTTTTCTCTGGCTTCCTGTGGCCAACATCTTTGGTGCCATCATCGCA
>DPWF01000249.1:0-2249 GCA_003526435.1 Chitinophagaceae bacterium
AGCGATGTATTCCTGCTGCCTTCCGAATATGAAAGTTTTGGTCTCGCCGCTTTGGAAGCCATGGCTGCCAGATCGGTGGTCATCAGTTCCAATGCAGGTGGTTTAAGCGAAATCAATATCCAGGAAGAAACAGGCTATATGGCCAATGTAGGAGATGTTGATACAATGAGCAGATATGCCATAACATTATTGAAAGATGAAAAGAAACTGGAAAGCATGAAAGAGTCTGCCTACCAGCAGGCATGCAGGTTCGACATTAAAAACATCATCCCGATTTACGAAAAATTATACAGTCGCTTTTGCAGAATGGGGCCTTGCTAACAAGTTACTGGTCAATAGACCATGGCTCACAGTAAGAAATACCTACTACTATGGACTATCGACCATGCACTATGGTCCACTAACACTTACTATTTAAACCAGGAAGCATACATCACATAGTTATTCGATATTCGGTCGATTTCTCCATGGATAAGTTCCTGCGATACATCTTTTACTTTTTTGGCTGGTACCCCTGCATAAATGCAACCAGCCTCAACTATTGTTCCTTCCAGTAATACGGCACCGGCGGCGATAATGGAATTACTGTGCACCACACAACGATCCATTACAATAGCCCCCATACCAATCAGTACATTATCGTGAATGGTACATCCATGAACCAGTGCATTATGCCCGATGGAAACGTTATTACCTATATTGGTGGGGGTTTTCTGGTAAGTACAATGAATGACTGCTCCGTCCTGAATATTTACTTTATTGCCCATCCTGATATAATGAACATCGCCACGAACCACTGCATTGAACCACACGCTGCAATCATCGCCCATAACCACATCGCCTACAATGGTTGCATTGGGCGCAATAAAACAATTTTCACCTAACTGGGGATGTTTACCAAGAACAGGAAGAATAACTGGCATAAAATATCGAATTTCGAATGGTGAATGTTGAACTTTAACGAAAGTTAGTAAAATGAGTGGTATTTCTAACAGACAAGTTTTTTTGCAGCATGTGGCACAAACTTCCTCTGCACCCATTGGCATTGAAATGGTGAAGGCATCAGGTATTCATTTATGGGATACAGATGGTAAACAATATGTTGACCTGATCTCCGGTTTCAGTGTCTGCAATATTGGTCATAGCCATCCGGCCGTAGTGAAAGCTGTACAGGAACAGGCAGCTACGTATATGCATCTCATTGTGTACGGAGAATTTATCGAAAGTCCACAGGTACAATATGCCAAACTCCTAACCGATCACCTGCCTGCAACACTCAACTGTGTGTATTTTACCAATAGTGGTGCTGAAGCAACCGAAGGTGCCATGAAACTGGCTAAAAGAATTACAGGCCGTTCAAAAATGATTGCTTTCAACAACGCCTATCATGGCAGCACACAGGGTGCATTGAGTATAATGGGTGGCGAATACTGGCGCAATGCATTCAGACCTTTGTTGCCCGATATACATCATTATACATACAATGACGATTCGGTTATTGAAGCCATCGATTCAAGCGTAGCCTGTGTAATACTGGAAACAGTGCAGGCAGAGAGTGGTATTAAAGCACCTCGCAAAGAATGGTTACAGGCTATCCGAAAAAAATGCGATGAACACTGCGTATTGCTTGTGTTCGATGAAATACAGGCTGGCTTTGGCAGAACGGGAACCCTATGGGCCTTTCAGCAATTTGCAGTTGTTCCCGATATTTTATTACTGGGTAAAGCATTGGGCGGCGGCATGCCATTGGGTGCTTTTATTGCCGACAGAAAACTGATGTCTACACTTACTTATGATCCCGTACTCGGACATATCACCACTTTTGGCGGGCACCCCGTATCATGTGCAGCAGGTAAAGCAGCATTTGAAGTATTGATGGCCAATAACATGATCGGCGAGGTAAAAGAAAAAGAAAAAATATTACAGGATGAACTTCAGCATGCTGCCATCGTGGAGAAAAAATGCCATGGTTTATGGATGTCAGTACAATTTAAAGATGCCGAAACCAATCAGAAAATAGTACACCAGTGTGTAAAAAACGGATTGATTACCGACTGGTTCCTCTTTGCCCCCGACAGGCTGAGAATTGCTCCACCACTGACTATTACAGGAGAAGAACTGAAGCAGGTTTGCAGCATGATTCTTCAAAGTATTGACGAAGTAGTGAGTAGTCAATAGTGAATAGTCAGCAGTAAGTAAAAAATCACCACTGACTACTGACTATTCACTATTCACCATTGACCATTCAC
>DPWF01000249.1:2329-4807 GCA_003526435.1 Chitinophagaceae bacterium
GCTCTTCAATGTGCATACAGTTATTAAACTGACAGCCCTGCATCTGCTCCCGCATTTCGGGGAAATAATGTGCAAGTTCTTCTTTGCTGATGTCTACCAGCCCTAACTCGCGAATGCCTGGTGTATCAATGATATGTCCGCCACCGGGCAGGTCAAACATTTCTGCAAAAGTGGTAGTGTGCATACCTTTTCCGCTCCAGCCGCTTACTTCCTGTGTACGCAGGTTGAATTCCGGAAAGAGTGCGTTGATGAATGTTGATTTACCTACCCCACTATGCCCACTCAATAAAGAGGTTTTATTATGCAGCAATGCTTTCACTTCATCCAAACCTTTCTGTTCTGTTACACTACATAGCAAGACCGTGTATCCCACAGCTTCATAAATTTCTTTGAGTCGCTCAAACTTCTCCAGTTCTTTCTTTTTATAGAGATCTGCTTTATTAAAAACTATGATAGCGGGTACATGATAGGCTTCGCATGAAATCAGGAAACGATCCATAAACCCCTGTGAGGTTTTGGGTTCCTTGAGTGTTGCNNATCGAGGTTCGACGCTATTATATGATGCTGGTGTTTATTATGTGGTGAAACACGGGCCACATAGTTTATTCTGTCGTATATCTCACTAATGATGGCCGACTCTTCCTGTACTTCTTCAATCTCCATTTCCACTTCATCACCTACGGCAATAGGGTTTGTGGAGGTAATACCTTCTATCTTCATTACCCCTTTTAGCCGGGCCTGGTAAGTTTGTCCGTCTTCACCCCTGACTACATACCAACTGCCGGTAGATTTATATATTCTGGCTCTCATTAACAGCGAAGATAGCAAGCGATCATGGCTTTTACCGTATCTATATGAATAAGCTGCAAGGGTCGTAAATTGAATATTTGCGAAACATTAACCCCTGTTTTAGGGTCAATAAGCCAACAATGGCTGACCTTCAGGCCGGAATTCAATATCTTTGTTCCTTATGGCAAAGTTTGCGCATGATGAGGTAGTTCCTAACCGGCAGAGTGAACAGGGCAAAAAGGAACAGGTGGCGGAAATGTTTAACAGCATTGCATTCAGGTACGATTTTCTGAATCGGTTTCTGACTGCGGGTGTCGACATTCAGTGGCGAAAAAAAGCCATCCGGCAATTGAAATCGCTTCAACCACAACTGGTATTGGATGTGGCAACAGGTACGGGCGATGTGGCCATTATGACACATCGTATGCTGAAAACCAAAAATATCATTGGCATAGATATATCGGAAGGAATGTTGTCGCTGGGAAGAGAAAAGCTTATAAAGCTGGGATTGACTGAGGCGATAGAATTACAAACAGGCGACAGCGAAACCATTCATTTTCCCGATCATCATTTCGATGCGGTTACCGTGGCTTACGGTGTACGGAATTTCGCACACCTCGACAAAGGCCTTGCAGAAATGTACCGGGTATTAAAACCAGGTGGTAAATTGGTGGTACTGGAGTTCTCAAGACCCAGCCAACCCCTTTTCAGAAAGCTCTGTGATTTTTATACAAATGTGGTGACGCCGG
Source organism: Chitinophagaceae bacterium (assembly GCA_003526435.1). Taxonomy (GTDB): domain Bacteria; phylum Bacteroidota; class Bacteroidia; order Chitinophagales; family Chitinophagaceae; genus Sediminibacterium. The sequence goes on from DPWF01000249.1 coordinate 3,868, forward strand.
GTGTGGGTGGATTGTTTGCGAAAAATAAAGATGCTTATCAATACCTGAACGATAGTGTTCAAGCCTTTCCCGAAGGGCAAAACTTTTTAAATATTATGCATGTAGCAGGATTTACTCAAACTTATCTGAAAAAACTCAGTTTCGGCATATGCACTATTTATTGCGGAAGCAAGTAATCCTGCTGGTTCTCTTACTTACCTGTACACTGGCTGTAATGGCTCAGAAACAGCGTCATCGCCCAAATCACGATGACCTGCCTTATTATTTTGGACTTACCCTTGGGTATAACAGTTCGTACCTGCACCAGAATAAATCGCCGCTGTTCCTTCAAAATGATTCTATTTTATCTGTACGACCGGGCTCAAGTGGTGGTATCACAATGGGTTTACTGGCAACAGTAAAAATGACCGACAGATTTGAGTTCAGGGCCAACCCACAGTTGATCATCGGGGGTTCCAAATACATCGATTATAGCCTGGGAAAACCAAGACCGGGTGAAGCTGCTTTTCAGCGACAAACACTCCCGGCCACATTAATCAGCCTCCCACTTCATTTCAAATTCAACTCCGATCGTATCGGTAATTTCAGAACCTACCTTTTAGGCGGTATTAAACTGGATACAGACCTTTCCAGTAATTCTGCTGCCCGTTTATCGGAGGACCTGCTAAAACTCAGGAGGAATGATTTTGGCTTTGAAACCGGCATCGGTTTTAATTTTTACCTGCCATTTGTAACCGTATCACCTGAAATAAAATTCAGTTACGGGTTATCCAATATCCATCAATACGATCCCACCCTTCGCTTTTCCAATGTTATGGATAAGATACAGTCGCGCATGATCATTTTCTCTATTCACCTCGAAGATTAAGGTTTAGTGCCAATGATGTAATAAATTGCATTGTTTGCCAAAAGGCAACTCATTTTATGAAATGAGCCATAA
>DPWF01000362.1:0-2221 GCA_003526435.1 Chitinophagaceae bacterium
AAACTTCTACACGATAAACCTTACTCCGACGATGGGCGAGGGAAACAAAAACTTCCTTGTATTTTTTATCCGGATCATTCGCCTTATTCAGTGACAAAACCATCGTTCGCTCCTTTTCCGTCAGCCCCAGCATGGACTGCACTTCCTGGAATTTATTTTCATAACGCGACAGATCCATCAGGATCATACAATCGCTATTGGCGATAATGGTTTGTTTGACAATCGGTGAGGATAAAATATCTTCTACTTCCTGGGTCACCACAATAGCTTCACCAAAATATTTGCGCAGGGTCTTATACACGAATTTGATAAATTCAGCCATCCCGGTTCGCATCAGTGCTTTCCAGGCTTCCTCTATCACCAGCATTTTCCGCTCCCCTTTCAACTGTCGCATCTTGGCAATAAATACATCCATGATCATAATGGTCACCACCGGCAGCAGGATCGGATGGTCTTTGATCGTGTCCAGTTCAAAAACAATAAAGCGTTCATGTAGCAGATCAAGATTTTCCTGTCCGTTTAACAGGTAATCAAATTCACCTCCCTTATAATAAGGCCGTAAAACAAAAAGCAGGTTATTCAGATCAAAATCAGATGGGTTGATCACTTCAGCTTTCATCTGTATGGAATAATCATTGCTCAGAAATGTGTAGAAAGAATCAAAACAGCGAAACCCGATTTCCTTTTCATAGTAACCCTGCACCGCATTGGACAATGCCACATATTCGCTGCGCGTAAAATGCTCATCATCTTTTTTCCAGAGTGCAAGAATGAGTGTTTTGATACTTTCTTTTTTTTCGCCGTCAGCAGTAACCCCCGCTGGCAGGAAGAACGGATTAAAGCAAAGAGGGCGCTCATCCAAATAAGTAAAATAAGTGCCGTTCACCATGCTACATAGACCACGGTAAGAATGACCAATATCAATCAGTACAATATGCGCTCCCTGTTCATGATAAGATCGGGCAATATGATTCAGCGTAAAGGATTTACCACCACCCGATGGACTGATAATAACTTTATTTCTGTTCGCTATCAGTCCCTGCTTCATCGGTCCATCCGAAATATCCACCAGTAAGGGCCGCCCGCTAACCCTGTCACCCAGCCTGATCCCAAAGCCCTGCCCTTTCGTTACCGCGCCGGTCTCTGTATTCAAAAAACAAGCAGCCTGGTTTGCAAAACTGAGAAAGGTTTCGTTGGAAGGAAGATCAGCCGCATTACCCGGAATCCCCGCCCAGTAAAGTTGCGGCGCACCCACCGTTTCCAGTTTTGGAAAAGCATCAATAGTAGACATCGCAGTTAGACATTGATTCCTCAAAGCCTGTAAAACACTTTCCTGTTCCGTCCACGCAAGCAGGTTAAAATGCGCGCTCACAATTTGCCGCTGATCCGCCACCGCTTCCTGCAAAAAAAGGTTCACTGCATCGCGCGCAAAAGCATTCTCCCGCGAATAAGCAGACAGGGATTGAAGCCGCAACCTCTTTTTCTCCAGCCGCTCCACCAGCTCGCCCTGGTTTTCTATTTTGATAAATTGCTGGTAGAGATGATTAACAGGCAATAATTGACAAAAACTACTGACAAACCCGATTGGAAATTTACTGGTATCAGTAGAATACGGATCAAAGCGGATACTGGGTCCGCAGTGTGATGGCAGAGCCGCCATATCACCGATTGTGTATAGCACACAGTGTTTCTCACCCACCCGCACCCCATCCTGGAAATCTAGATCGCGCCGCAAACCATCTGTATCTAAACTCAAATATTCATTTACCAACCGAACCAATGCATCCTGCTGTAACCTGCTGCACCTGATCAGTCCGCTATCCGCCAATAAACGAACTGCCTGTGAACAAACAGATTCAAAACTGAGTGCAAAAGCCGGGTCCATTGTTTCAGCCGGAACAACATGTTTTTGTAAGAGCGATGAATAAAGTGAATTAACCTTTCTGCTTGTATTGGCTGGCATCGTAAGCATCAGGTAGCTATGCTGTTGAATAAAGGGTCGTTCATTAAAATGTCTTTCACTCGATTGTCCCAGAAATCCTTGGGTCTCTTGAAAATCGCCCACAAACCTTTCTTCCAGAAACCAGTCCTGCTTATGCAACAGACAACCATCGGGTAAAAGACGGATCAGCTTTAACCAGCTTTGATGAAGCGTCTCATAATCCGAAACTGAAAGGGTGAACAACTCAGGCAATTCCAGTCGGTAAGCAATGGTCAGATC
>DPWF01000362.1:2266-3194 GCA_003526435.1 Chitinophagaceae bacterium
ACACCATAAAGAGGTAATATGTCTGAGATAGATTTCATCCGATAAAAAATTGATCCTGTTTGATATGTTTGGGCAAAAGACGCGTTGCAAATTGTTTCATAAAGCCATCTCTGCCATACATACGATTGCACCGATAAATGATATAAAAAAGAACAGCTCCCAGCACCAGCAAACCCAAACTGCAAATAACAAGCGGAACACCCAGCAGGTAACAAAACACAAAAACCAAAAACAATGCAACCAGACCACCTGCCAGATAATGAATCCACTGTCCTTTCAACCCTTTAAACACAAGCGGTTGATGAACACCTTTGTTGATAGCGTAAACACTGTTCATAAACGTCTGGCTTTTCCACTTCTTAATTTTTTCTTTTGAAGTTTAACCGTCCTGGCTAATTGTTTTGCCCTGCGCGCCTCTTCAAGCACCGGCATCATGCGTTGAGCCCACTGCAGTAAAGTATCCAGTGAACGCTGGTGTTCTTCCAGATTATTACAGAGCCATTCAAAACCAATAGGGTCCAGTTTCTCCAGGCTGGGCAGTTCAACAAGCACAATCTCTTTATCCTTTCGCTGTTCCAACTCTGCCTGTCCGCCACGAAACACACATTGATGAAATTTATCGTAGAGCAGGTATAATTTGTCCCCTTTTTCCTGTAGGTCATCATGGATAAAAACCCGGTTCATAAAATTTTCTACATGACGAAACTCATAAAGCCGCAGGTCAATAAAATAGGATTGACCCGCTATATCAACGATTGGTAATGCCCTTCCCATCAGATACCAAAGAATGCACGGATAACCGTAGTGACTACTACCAGGAATACACAGGAACCAAACCATGCAGCCGCCACCCTTCCTGTATCAGGTTCTCCCGCGTTCCATTTATTAAACACTTTCACCGCACCAATCAGTCCGACAATGGCACCCA
>DPWF01000331.1:0-2066 GCA_003526435.1 Chitinophagaceae bacterium
TGATGAAGCCATGTTTATTGATCATGATTTTCTTCGGGCACTGGAATACGGTATGCCACCAACATCTGGAATCGGTATTGGTATTGATCGTTTATGTATGATGATGACCAATCAACCTTCTATCCAGGATGTGTTATTGTTTCCGCAAATGCGACCAGAAAAGCAGGTGGAATAAGAATGATTAATTGTACCTGGGAATATATTGCTTTACTTCATCAGAAAAAGCACTGGCTTCCCGGTCATCTTTAAAACGGATGGCTAATTTATTACGGACCTCATACTGGGGTCCCTTTTTTTGTGTAGTGTAAACAGTGGTAAAAAAAAACTGCTGACTGCTTTTCAACTGAACCAGTATCTCGGAAGGATTGTTTTTATTACTGCTAAAACTATCTGTACTTAATTCAGAAAGACGGCTCCATAGACTGATATATTTACCTATTCTGCTTTTTCCTGCTTCTGTTTCTTCTATCCAGAACCAGATATAGCCATTTTTCTCATCGACTCTGTAATAGGTTTTTATGTTGATATCGTTTTCTGAACCAGGGGAATCAATATCAACAGAACTGATAAGTTTACCATCAATAGTATATCTGTAATCGCCGCAACGGCCATGAAATTGGGCATGTGCAGAAATGACCATACAGGTCATCAAAACCAATATAAAAGCAATATGTCGCATCAGGGGGTACACGATATTACTACTATTTTCTAAAAAATGATAGTATCTGTACTTAAAAGTAGATTAACAAGCTATACAAGTAGACCAGCCTCTATACAAACAGGTCGTTGTACAATTGTCCGCCCGGTACAACTGCATATTTATCCAAATCTGTAATACCTTCTGCTGCAAGTACTTCTTCATCAATAAAAGTATTGCCCGTACAACTTAACCCTGTTTTCTGAAGAATATAAAAAACCGAGTCGGCAATAATATCAGGTGTGCGGCTCATTTTGGCAAGAGCTTCACCCCCCAGCAGGTTACGAACCGCCGCCGTATCAATGGTTGTTCTTGGCCATAAAGCATTGGATGCAATACCTGCACCTTTAAATTCTGCTGCCCAACCCAGCGCCAGCATACTCATATTGTATTTGGTAAGGGTATAAGCAATATGTCCACCCAGCCATTTGGGTTGAAGACTGATGGGCGGAGAGAGTGTAATGATATGTGGGTTATTTCCTTTTTTCAGCCAGGGTATACAATGTTTAACCACAAGGAAAGTTCCTCTTACATTGATGCTGTGCATCAGGTCGAAACGCTTGGCTTCTGTTTGTTCTGTAGGGGTAAGCTGAATGGCTGATGCATTATTGATTACAACATCAATACCACCAAATTTGGCAACAGCCTGCTCAACCATTGATTGTATCTGTTCTTCATGCCTAATATCTACCTGAACCGCCAGTGCTTTACCACCTGCAGCTTCAATTTCTTCAGCCGCCGTATAAATAGTGCCACCTAACCTGGGGTCTTCGGTAACGCTTTTGGCAGCCACAACAATATTGGCACCTTCTTTTGCAAGACGCAATGCAATGGCTTTACCAATACCACGACTGGCGCCAGTAATAAGAACGGTTCTATTCTGGAAAGACATGTTGAAATATATTGATGTCCCTAAATTTAGGGAAACATCGTTACCAGCCTAAGAAATCTTTGATTAATGTTTCTGTAGCAAGGCAGGCTTTCTGCAGATCATCATTTACAACCGTATGATGAAAATGATGACTGAAAGAAATTTCATAACTGGCTTTATTAACCCTTGTAGCAAGACTTTCGGGTGTTTCGGTACCGCGGCTTTCTAAACGGCGCTTTAATTCATCCACAGAAGGAGGTTGGATGAAGATGGATAAACAACTGCCTGTAAACTGTTGCTGTACATGTATGGCACCTTTTACATCAATATCAAGAACAGGAACACGTCCTTCATCCCAAATACGTACTAACTCACTTTTAAGGGTGCCATAGTATTTCCCTTCATACACCATTTCCCATTCAATAAAAGCTTCTTCTTCTATTTTTTGCTGAAAGTTTTCGGGGCTGATAAAATAATAATCTACTCCGTCTTTTTCCT
>DPWF01000331.1:2085-7248 GCA_003526435.1 Chitinophagaceae bacterium
GGCGGCAGAAATAGAAAAACAAAGCAAGGGATATTTATTGAGCAGGTAATGTGTAATAGACGTTTTACCCGATCCGGAAGGTGCCGTAATGATGATGAGTTTACCCTTGTTTGCTTGCATGTGCAAAGAAACAGAATTTTCAGAAGCCTGAAAAGGGGTTTAATTTTTTCCTTCTGCTTTACGTGGTGCTAAACAAATGAGTAGTAGTATCACCAGAGAATCGCAGAGGAGAACGTTTAATTGTTCCAGGTGATTTTTTCTGACAGCGGAATATTTCTTTTTCCTTCCGGAGCTGGTTCATCTGAGTAACCCAGGTACAATAAACCCATAACAAGGTCATCATCTGCAAGTTCAAGCATCTTTTTCATGCTTTCGTGGTGAGTCATACCACCTGTGCTCCATAAGCTGGCAATATCCAGGGCCTCTGCGCCAAGTAAAATATGTTCAACAGCAGCGGCAACGGCTGCGATTTCTTCTATCAAAGGAATTTTTTGTGCAGGCTGGCGTTTCATATACACCAAAACGAGGTGAGAAATTTTTTCACCATTTTCGATGATGCCCTTATATTTTGCCGTCGTAAATTTATCTGCATCTGTATATGCCTGGTAGAGATCGGCATGCTGTTGACAAAATTTTTTCAGGCTTTCTCCTGCATATACAATAAAACGCCAGGGCTCTGTTCTTCCATGTGTGGGTGCCCAGTCTGCCAGCTCCAGTAATTGCTGAACAGCAACCTGATCAATTTTTTTCCCATTCATTAAAGAAGGTTTGATGCTTCTTCTGCCTGTTACAATTTTATGTAAGCTGTTCCACTCATTCATGCTACAAAAATAATTGGATCTTGTTTTACCTGTTGCCCCGCGATGAATAAACATTTTCGAATAACGATAAAATGTTTTATATTGATCAGTGTTTCGATACAGGTTATTGCCTGTATCATCTTGCTATGGCTAATCGTTTGCTATGACCAGTAAGGAGTTTCAATGGGTTTTTGATAATCTTCCCGGCATGTATTTGTTATTAGCCCCGGATGATCCCGCGTATACCATCCTAGCGGCCAATAAGTCATACAGGCAAAGTACAAGAACGACAGATATTGAGCTTATTGGAAATCCAATTTTCACCATCTTTCCCGATACAGCAAGCCAGTTTAATAAGGATGCTAAAAAGAAGCTAAGTCAATTATTCAGGGAAGCCATCCGTACCCAAAAACCAAACCAGATCAACCAGTTTCGATATGACATTCCTGCAAATGACGGGTCAGGTACATTTATAGAAAGTTATTGGAAGATTGTTAATACACCCGTTTTTGATGAGGAAGGTAATGTGGTGCAACTGATCAACTCTATTGATCATATTACCGAACAGGTTTTATCGGAAATGCAAAATGTGCAGGTGTTGGCTCAATCGGAAGAGAAGTATAAAAAACTGTTTTATACCAATCCAATGCCGATGTGGATTTACGATGAAACTACTTACCGGTTTATTGAAGTGAATGATGCGGCCATTTTAAAATATGGGTATAGCCGGGAAGAATTTCTTTCTATGACCATCATGCAAATCAGACCTGAAGATGATATTGAAAGGGTTAAGACTGCTTTGAAAAAAAGACAGGGAGACTATTTAATACATAAAGATACATGGCGTCATCTGAAGAAAAACAGAGAGTTATTATATGTAGAAATTACCGCACACCATATACTGCACAATGAAAAACCATCTGTTCTGGTACTGGTTAATGATATCACTGAGAAAGTAAATGCAGAAGAAGAAAGCAGATTTGAGCGAAACAATAGAGAAGCGCTGATCAATAATACCACTGATCTGATCTGGAGTGTTGACAAAAACCTGAGACTGATTACTGCCAACCAGCCCTTTATTCGATCACTTGAAATACAGACAGGAGAAAAAATACAAAGCGGTGACCATGTATTGATTGAATCTCATTTCCCTCAGTCGTTTCTTTTGTCCTGGAAGCAATTATATGAACAGGCATTAGCTGGTCAGTTTTTTATACATGAAATGCATACACCAGAATCGAAAGGTGAAGCAGGTGAATGGATGGAAATCAGCTTTAACCCGATTATAAACAAGGAAGAAATTGTAGGTGTTGCCTGTTATGGAAGAGATATTTCAGAGAATAAACGTTACCAGCAAACACTTGAAGGTGTAAACGCTGAACTTACGCAGAAAATAAAAGAGATCTCTGACTACAAGTTTGCATTGGACCAGTCGAGTATTGTTGCAGTTACCAACCAAAAAGGCATCATCCAATATGTAAATGATAATTTTTGTGCCATTTCTGGATATAGCAGAGAAGAATTAATTGGTCAAGACCATCGTATCATTAATTCAGGGTATCATCCCAAATCGTTTTTGAAAGATTTATGGGTAACAATTGCCAATGGAAAAGTATGGAGAGGAGAGATTAAAAATAAAAATAAAGCAGGCAATTATTACTGGGTTGATACAACCATTGTTCCTTTTTTAAATGAGAAGGGTAAACCATATCAATTTGTTGCAATTCGCAATGATATTACCCAGAAAAAAACAGAAGAGGAAAAGTTACACCTCATGAATATGGTTATCACCAATACAAACGATGCCATACTCATTACCGAAGCAGAACCCATAGAAGGTGCAGGGCCTAAAATACTGTATGTAAATGAAGCTTTTACCCGGATGACAGGTTATACCGCGGAAGAGGTGATAGGACAAACCCCTCGTATTTTGCAGGGGCCGGGTACCGACCAGCAGGAACTCCAGCGTTTGAAAAATGCACTCAGAAACTGGGAGCCCTGCGACATAGAAGTATTGAACTACAAAAAAAATGGCGAGCCATTCTGGAATAACTTCACGGTAGCACCTGTTGCCAATGAATCAGGCTGGTATACGCACTGGGTTGCTGTTGAAAGAGATGTAACAGAAAGAAGAAAAACCGATGTACTGATTCGTGACAGCGAAGAGAAAAGAAGGCTGATCATGAATGCGGCACTGGATGCCATTGTTTGTATTGATACCGAAGGCATGATTACGTTCTGGAACCCGCAGGCCGAGAAAATTTTTGGCTGGAAACAGGAAGAGGTAATAGGCAAACGATTATCGAATATTATTATTCCCGAAGCCTACCGAACCATGCACGATCATGGTATGGAACAATATAAGATAACTGGTAAAGGACCAGCATTAAATGCTTTACTGGAGCTGAGTGCCATTAACCGTGATGGTGTAAGCTTCCCAGTTGAATTAACAGTATTGCCGATTCATCAGGATAATGACTCATTTTTCTGTGCTTTTATCAGAGATATAACCGAAAGAAAAAAAGCAGAAACCGCAACTCGCAGGTCCAATGAAAGATATGAGCTGGTGGCCAAAGCAACCAGTGATGCGATATGGGATTGGGATATGCGAACCGGTGTCGTTGTTCGTTCGGGTGATGGCTTACAGAAATTATTTGGGTATGATACAGCAACCGCGAGTGCCGATAACGATTTCTGGCGCAAGCATGTTCATCCCGATGATATCAGCCGTGTAACAGCACAAAGAGAATTGATGTTAGAGACAACGACTGATCATTACTGGGAAGACGAATACAGATTTGAAAGAAAAGACGGTAGTTATGCTCATGTGTACGACCGGGGCTATGTAATCAGAAATAAAGAAGGTAAAGCTATCCGGATGATTGGTTCAACACAGGATATTTCTGCGCTGAAACGTTCAGAACAGCAACTCTACGAACTCAATGCTGTACTGGAAAAGCGCGCTGCTGAACTGGCCAGGTCAAATGCAGAACTCGAGCGTTTTGCTTATGTGGCTTCTCATGATCTTCAGGAACCGCTGAGAATGGTAAGTAGTTTTTTGCAATTGCTTGATAAACAATATACAGCAAAGCTTGATGATAAGGCCAGGGAATATATCAATTATGCAGTGGGTGGTGCAGAAAGAATGAAGAGACTGATACTGGACCTGCTTTCTTATTCGAGAGTAGCTACGGTGGCCGAACAATTTCAGTCGGTTGATATGAATACAGTAGCAAAGCATGTTATCCAGATTTTTGAATCGAGATTTGAAAAAGAAAGAATAACTTTAACTACTGGTCGCTTACCTGTAGTGCAGGGCAATAGCTCACAGCTACAACAACTGTTACAGAATCTTATAGGTAATGCGATCAAATATAAAAGTGAGCACCCCCCTCTCATTGAAATAGGCTGTCAGGAAGAAGAAAGCCGGTTTGTCTTTTTTGTAAAAGACAATGGTATTGGTATCAATCCAAAGTATTTCGAAAAAATATTTGTCGTGTTTCAGCGATTGCATCCCGTGAATAATTATTCAGGAACAGGTATCGGGTTGGCCATCTGCAAAAAAATTATAGAACGGCATCATGGCGAAATCTGGGTTGAATCGGAAGAAGGAAAAGGAAGTACATTCTTCTTTAGCATGCCTAAATAAGTAACCATCAAAAACCAGTCATATGTCAGCTATTCAAGACCTCGAGATATTGCTCGTGGAGGATAATGAAGGCGATATCAGGCTCACTATTGAAGCATTTAAAGAAGCGAAAATAAAGAACCAGGTAAAAGTGGTGAGAGATGGGGAAGAGGCACTCGATTACCTGAGGAAACAGGGAAATTATACTGATGTACTATTACCCGATATTATCTTGTTAGACATCAATCTGCCAAAAATAGATGGAAAAGAAGTATTGAATATTATGAAAAATGATGCGGTATTAAAGACTATACCGGTTATTATGTTAACTACTTCATCGGCCGATTCAGATGTGGAGGAGTCGTATGCCAACCATGCCAACTGTTACGTTATAAAACCGGTTGATCTCAATAAGTTCATGGATGTTATACGTGGTATTGAAGACTACTGGCTATCAATCGTAAAACTTCCCAATAAATCCCTCATGCATTGAATCAGATACGCCTGATATCGGCACCAATATTTCTCAATCGTTCATCAATCTGCTGATAACCACGGTCAATCTGTTCAATATTCTGGATCACACTTTTTCCTTCTGCGCTTAATGCAGCAATGAGTAGTGCCTGCCCTGCACGTATATCGGGACTACTCATGGTTATGCCACGCAGGTTATTCTTTCTTCCCAAACCAATAACTGTTGCTCTGTGCGGATCACAGAGAATAATCTGTGCGCCC
>DPWF01000331.1:7257-15772 GCA_003526435.1 Chitinophagaceae bacterium
CCCATATCAATCAGTTTATCTACAAAGAACAAACGACTCTCAAACATTTTCTGATGTACCAGTACGCTACCCCTTGCCTGTGTGGCAACTACCAATACGATACTGAGTAAGTCGGGCGTAAAACCTGGCCATGGATGATCAGATATGGTGAGAATGCCTCCATCCATATAAGTCTGTATCTCATAAACATCCTGTGCAGGAATATAAATATCATCGCCCTGTATGGAAAACTGTATACCCAACTGACTGAATTTTTCGGGAATAATACCCAAATGTTGTACACCGGCATTTTTAATGGTAAGCTCACTTTGTGTCATGGCAGCCAGGCCAATAAAACTGCCGATCTCAATCATGTCGGGCAACATACGGTGTTCTGTTCCACCAAGCCTGGTAACGCCTTCAATGGTTAAGAGGTTGCTGCCAATACCACTTATTTTGGCTCCCATACGATTGAGCATGCTGCAAAGTTGTTGCAGATAAGGTTCACAAGCTGCATTGTATATCTGTGTAACACCCTCTGCCAGCACAGCAGCCATCACAATATTGGCTGTTCCGGTTACAGAAGGTTCATCCAGTAACATATAAGCGCCTTTCAGTTGTTGTGCCGATAGTTTGAAGCAGCTCTGTGTATCATCGTATTCAAACTTCGCCCCCAGTTTTTCAAAACCAATAATATGGGTGTCGAGTCTTCTTCTTCCGATTTTATCACAACCAGGTTTTGGTATATAGGCTTTTTTGAAACGTGCCAGCATTGGCCCTGCCAGCATTACACTACCACGTAAACGGCCTCCTTTTTTTCTGAAACTGTCAGACGAGAGGTAATCAATATCGATATTGTCGGCTTTAAAACGGTAAGTGTCTGAATGCAGTTTTTCTGTTTTTACACCCATATCCTGCAGTAATTCAATAAGCAGGTTTACATCGAGGATATCAGGGATATTGGAGATGATCATTTCAGCGTCGGTGAGAACAACGGCTGATAATATCTGTAATGCTTCGTTTTTGGCTCCCTGCGGAATAATTTCTCCTTTCAGGCGATGGCCGCCACGTACTTCAAATGAACCCATAATACTTGCTTGAGTGGTTGTGTACACGAATGTAATAAATGGTCGCTTGTAAATAAGGACATGAAATGAAAAAGCCCCGGCAAAATTTGTCGGGGCTTTCCAGAAAAATATACGATCGCTTAATAGCGTTTCTTGAATTGACCACCGCCGCTGTTGTTGCGGTTGTTATTGTTATTGCGTCCACCACCACCGCCATTGTTGTTACGGTTGTTATTATTGCGTCCGCCACCGCCATTGTTATTGCGGTTATTACTTCCGCTGTTGCGGTTACGTCCGCCAAAATTCTGCTGCCAGCGTCCACCACGTCCGCCACTTCCATATTCATCGCGTTCAAAATTCTGGTTGCGGTGTTTGATGTAGGGTGTATTGCTGAATTCAAGTTCACCACCGGTAATATTGTTCAACTCACTCCTGATGGCATCGTCGTGAACCAGTTCTTTGTGCCAGTTGCTATAAGCCAGTTTCATATAGTAGGCAATAGCATGAGCAAAGCCTGCTTTTTTCTCCGGATCTTCTTCTTTCAATGCCTTATCAATCACTACTTCCAGGTTTTTACCCAGGTGGGCATATTTTGGATGCCTTTTAGGATAAGGAAGCGGATCGGGTTTCTGCTTATAGGTTTCTTTCTGTGGGATTGGGTATGGACTGTCAACATCCAGCTTAAAATCACTGATAAAAAACAGGTGGTCCCATAATTTATGGCGAAAATCTTCCACATTTTTCAGGTGGGGATTCAGAAAACCCATCAGTTCAATCACAGACTGGGCCTGTTGTTGTCTTTTATCACGATCCTCAATGGTCAGTAAATAATCTACCATTTTGTGTACATGACGACCATATTCACGCATGCCCAGGTAACTTCTCGAAGTATTATATTCCATGTAACGTTAATAAATGCAGCAACAAATGTAGTCATTTCGGGCCGTTGAAGGGCATATTTTAAGCGGGGAAGCGTTAAAGAAATCATTTTTTCAGCACTCCGCCCGGCTGTTTATCTTCGCAACATGGAACAGATTGTGCAACAGATAGAGCAATATAAACAGGAAATGCAGGCTTTTGAGGCCAATACCCCCGAACTGGTGGAGGCTTTCCGCATTAAATACCTCGGTACCAAAGGACTTGTGAAAGCAGTAATGGGTGAAATGAAAAATGTACCGGTAGATCAGAAAAAAGCGTTTGGACAAATACTCAATGAATTTAAAGAGTTTGCAGAAGCCCGTTACGCTTCCTTAAAAGAAGGAGCAGGTGATGAGTCAGACGCTGTTGTTACAACAAAAGACATTACCCTGCCGGGCGATTTGTTTCCTGTTGGAACAAGACATCCATTGAACCTGGTGCGTAACCAGATTATTTCCATTTTCCGCAGATTGGGCTTTGCCGTAGCCGAAGGACCCGAGATAGAAGACGACTGGCACAATTTCGGCGCTATGAACCTGCCCGAAGATCATCCGGCACGTGATATGCAGGATACGTTTTACATCAGTCAGAATCCCGACTGGTTATTACGTACCCATACCAGTAGTGTACAAGCCCGTGTAATGGAAACACAGAAACCACCCATACGTGTCATTTGTCCGGGAAGAGTGTACAGAAATGAAACCATCAGTGCACGTGCGCATTGTTTCTTTCATCAGGTAGAAGGATTGTATATTGATGAGAATGTAAGTTTTGCTGATCTCAAACAGACGCTTTATTTCTTTGTGCAGGAAATGTTTGGTCAGCACGTAAAAGTGCGTTTCAGACCCAGTTATTTTCCTTTTACAGAACCCAGTGCAGAAATGGATATCAGTTGCCAGATTTGTGGTGGCAACGGATGTAATATCTGTAAACATACCGGTTGGGTAGAAATATTGGGAAGCGGTATGGTGCATCCGAAAGTGCTGGAAAATTTTGGGATCGATTCAACCAAATACACAGGTTTTGCTTTTGGTATGGGTGTTGAACGTATTACCCAATTAAAATACCAGGTAAACGACCTGCGTCTCTATTCACAAAACGATGTGCGGTTTTTGAAACAGTTTACAGGAGTAGTTTAGAGAAGTCCATGGTTGAAAGTCCATGGTCAATGACAAAATGTATTTTATTTGTGCTAATTGAATACAATAATTGATTTACCATGGACTATTAACGATGGACCATGGACTCTACAATACCCCACTCCATGCTTCATGCTACCAAAGGTATAGTGCTGCGAACAGTAAAGTATGGTGATACAAGCATCATTACCACTGTTTATACAGAACTGTTTGGCATACAGAGTTACCTCGTGAAAGGAGTGAGACAAAGCACCAAAACATCTTCCGGTAAAGCAGCTTATTTTCAACCCTCTGCTTTGCTCGATATGGAAGTATACCATAATGAGCTGAAACAATTACAGTTTATAAAAGAATACCGCTGGAGTTATTTGTATGAAGCGGTATTGTCTGATGTAGTGAAACATGCTGTGGCCATGTACATGATTGAAATGCTGCAACACAGTTTAAAACAACCCGAAGCCAATCCCGAATTATTCTACCTGATTGAAGACAGTTTGAAACAACTCGATAAAGGCAATGAAACTTTAGCGGCCAACCTGCCGCTTTATTTTGTTTTACACCTGGCTACAGAACTGGGATTTAAACCACAGGGAAAACATACTGCATCAACACCTGTTTTCGATTTGCAGGAAGGTATTTTTGTTGCTGAAACACCGGCACACCCTTATTACCTGGAAGGGTTGCAGGCAGAGATTACGTCGCAACTCACAGAACTGCCGTTTTATAACCAGTTGGAAAACATAAAACTCAACAGAACGATCAGAAGAAGTTTATTGGAATCCTATCAAACTTATATGGCCCTGCATATTGCAGACTTTGGCGAACTGAAAACCCTCGCCATCCTCCAGGAAATATTAAGTTAACCCAGCGTAAACTCTGCGTACTCCCGTTCTCAGCGGTGAATATTCGGGTAAGTTTACTGCTGAGAATGAGAGAAAACGGAGCTTACGCAGAGTATCAAATAAGTCTTGTAATGATTGCAGTATTTTCTAACAAAAGCACGCCTGGCTTTTTTCCTTTTTCAAAACTTCCCAATACATCATCCATACCCAGTGCTTTGGCACCATTTAATGTGGCGGCTTGTAAGAGTAGTGCAAGGGGTACATGCGGAAAATGTAATTGCAGTGTTTTAATTTCTTCCAGTACACTTAACTGGTGGTTACTGGCCAGGCTATCGGTTCCAATACAGATATTCAGTTTATTCTGCAACAAAAGATCAACTGGGGGCAAACTGTTTTCAATATATAAATTGGCATTGGGACAAAGACAGAAAGAAACAGCCACTTCACTTTTCAGTACGAGATCAATATCTTCCTGGTTGGTGAAAGTATTGTGCACGAGTATGACCTGGTTCCCTTTTTGCATTTGCTGAAAAAAAGCAGGCAGGCTATTTGTTCCTGGTGCTTTGAAAGCGGGATTGCTGATATGCATGGCTTCATACAAACGGATGAAATCGCCGGTTCCGTTTTGAAACAATTCATTTTCTGCTGTTGACTCCTGGTTGTGAATGGTGAGAATCTGTTGAAGAAAATAAGGCTGCATCAGACTCCATAATTCATCCGATACTGAATAGGGAGCATGTGGCGATAAGCTGGTATGTTCCGGAAAAGCCTGCTGAAAAGCATGATAATGTTCCAGTGATTTTTCCATTCTTATATCAGCAATCAATGGGTTCCAGCCGCTTGCTTCCATAAAATTATGATAGTGTAAACGGTGTAGCTTTTTTTGTGTTAATGTGAGTATATTATTACAGATATCACCCACAGCTACAATACCTGCTGCCAGCATATCGCTTTCTGCTTTTGCAATGGCATCCAGTATTTCATCTTCCGGGAAATGTCTTTGTGTTACTACCTGTAATACAAAATCAACCAGACCGGTATGTTCTGGTATCAGCCCTTTCATATGACTGAGTTCGAGATGGCAATGTGTATTGATAAAACCGGGGCAAAGTATACCGTTCAGTTCTTGTACATCTTCACCAGCTTCATCGGCCCTGACAATTGCTTCGATGACACCGTCATTTTTTGTTACCAGCACAAAATGATTATCCAGCATTTCTGTGCCGGTGAATAATTGACTGGCTTTGAATTTATGGTACAACAACTAATCAGATTGATAATTTACGAAGGTATTAGATATATGGGTAGCGACAAAGGAAGCTTATCATCTATAATGATAAAAGGGGTATTAACAACTCATTGTTTTCAGGATTCCTTTTAGTTGTTAACTTCACGTTACTATTAATCCGGATTATTATTTTAAAACTACGAGTCAATTAAGTACATGATAAAAATAGGGATGCTGCTCTTTCTGGTGTTGTGTGTAATTGATAATGTTGCCCAACCAGTTAAATTAAACAAAGAGGCATTACATGCCAGTAAAGTAGAAATGTCTTTTACAAACCTGAAAGGTAAAATGGTTGTAAGGGTTGCCAAAGACACAACAGTAAAAGATATTGATGAAGCTACTTTTGCTAAACTTAATAATATGGTTTTTGAAGATGGAACGATTGAAGTAAAAGTATTAAGCCGGTTATTGAAAACCGCAAAACCCGACGACCGTGGTTTTATAGGTGTTGCTTTCAGAATCAATGAAGACAATTCGAAATTCGAATGTTTTTATATCCGTCCAACCAATGGCCGGGCAGATCAGCAGATTCGCCGTAATCACGCCATCCAATATTTTTCCTTTCCTGACTATAAATTTTTTCGCTTGCGAAAAGAAAGTCCGGAGATGTATGAGTCATATGCGGATATGGGCTTAGATGAATGGATTCAACTTAAAATTGTTGTAAAAGGTAAAAAGGCTTCTCTGTTTGTAAACAATGCCAGACAGCCTGCCTTAATAGTAAACGACCTGAAGCATGGTGATAAACTGAAAGGTTCAGTTGGGCTGTTTGTTGATGTAGGTACAGAAGGTTTTTTCTCTGACCTGAAAATCAGCCACATGTCATCAAATTAATTCAGGAAGACAGTTTACCATATAATACTTTCAAAAAATAAATATGGCCAAAGCAACCAAAAAATTAACAGGCAAAGAGCAGGAATCATTGCTCCTGCTGCTAAAGAACCGGTTTGAAAAAAACGCAAAACGACATAAAGGTATTGAGTGGAGCAAAGTGGAAGCAAGATTAAAAGCAAATGCCAATAAACTATGGTCGCTCAGCGAAATGGAAAGAACAGGTGGCGAACCTGATGTAACAGGACAGGATAAAAAAACGGGTGCTTTTATCTTTTGCGACTGTGCTGCTGAAAGTCCGGCCGGCCGCAGAAGTTTATGCTACGATCGTGAGGCATTGGACAGCCGTAAAGAATTTAAACCAGCCGACACAGCCATTGATATGGCCAAAGCAATGGGTGTTGAAATATTAGATGAAGAAGCATACAGGTACTTACAAACGCTCGGAAACTTTGATGCCAAAACTTCCAGTTGGTTAAAAACACCGGAAGCCATTCGTAAACATGGAGGTGCCATTTTTGGCGACTGGCGTTATCATCATGTATTTGTGTACCATAATGGGGCGGGTTCATATTATGCGGCGAGGGGTTTCAGGGGATCTTTGATGGTTTGATTTTTTTCGACTACTCATGAAAACAAATGCAGCCCTGTATTAACCCACTCAAACTGCAAGTACTATTGATTTCCAGAGAGATAGGGAAGTCAAATAAATCTTATAAAATTCCCGAAAGAATCATTTAACTTTAAAGGGTATAGGTGAAAACCACCGGCCGATTATTCCCCCAATCAAAACCGGTTATCGCTATTGTATTTCCTTCCCCCCACAATAGCGTTTGCGCATTTGGCAACACAAAACCCTGTTTATGATACCACTTCATAGCATTGAAGATGCGTTTCAATTTGATGCAACGCTGAAAGCGAGTAAAGCCGATTTGCAGGCGCTCGAAAAAAAATATCTACATCCCGTCAACTACAGTAAAAAAGCATTGTTCGATGCCATGTATGAGGGATATACAATTGTTTTTAATGACTATCCTATTCATTACCCACTTCCGCCGGGAAGTAGTAAGATAACACATACTTTAAACCTGCTTCGCAATAACCTGCGCAAAACGGAGAACATTTATATCCGTTATGGAAGTAGCAGAACACGCAAGAAAGTAACCATCAGCGAAGTAATCGACAGGTGGGTAAACGGCCGTTCAAAATTTGGTGTTACCGATCTGCATTTTCGTGATATGGCCTACTTCAAAAAAATTGATGCGGATGCAGTGAGTTATTTTAACCTTTTACCTCATTTCCCTGAAGAGGTTTCGTTTCTTGAAATGCTTACGCTGGTGATTAGTTCGAGAGGAATTTTCAGCGATTCGCATTCCGATGATGGCGATGGCAGTAATCACTGTATTGTTGGCACCAAACTCTGGTTTGCCTGGGATAAAAGCGAAGGCGAACGGGTTGGACTTGAAGATTGTACGCATCACCCGGTTTACGATCAGGCCAAATTCAGTATCAAAAAATTCCTGTCGCTCAAATCGGCTCACTGGTTCCTGGTTACGGAAGGCAAAACACTGTTTATGCCGGGTAACTTCACCCATAAAGTGGTAACACTTGAGCCCTATATCGGTTTCGGAAGTTTTTATTTGTCGCTGCCCAACTATATCAATTCAGTACGACGCTGGGTATTGCTACAGTCAAGCGATGCGAATGCTGCATTTATTGAATCGCTCAACCATGCATTCCTTAAATACCTGAGAAAGGATATTCCGAAAATGAGTGCCGGGCAGCGAACTAAAATGGGATTTGATTATTTTCTCAAAGCTGTAAAGGAATGGGACAAGGGTCTCACAAAAAAAGAAGCGGCCACCCTCAGGGAAAAAGCTATGATAGATGCAATATTGCGCAGCTAAACAGGGTATAAGTATATCTTATTTACATCCCCCGAAGTCAGCTACTTTGAAAGGCATAATCAACAACTACGTGGATTGCAAACCTCTTCTCATTATATAACGCGAGGTTTCAAGGCTTCTTTGCATGTATAAAATGTTCTTCATTATTTTCCCGCCAACCTTTCACATAATAAAGCACGAAGTAAATAGTTGCCGACTGTACCTTAGTGTTTTAATATTGATATATGGATGCTTTATTTAAAACCTGGGAAACCAATCGCAACAATTACCTGCGCTTTTTAGAACCCTTTTCATTAGCACAACTCAATACAGTTCCGGAAGGGTTTAATAATAATATCATCTGGAATGTTGGTCATATTATTGTGGCACAGCAATCACTGGTATATCGTTTATCGGGCCTCCCTATGCAGGTAAGCGATGAAATGTTTAACCTGTATAAACCCGGTACCAAACCTGAGAGAGCTATTACGCAGCAAGAAGCAGATGAACTCAAACAACTACTCATTGCGCTCTGCGAACACACAAAAAAAGATATCGAAAAAGG
>DPWF01000217.1:0-438 GCA_003526435.1 Chitinophagaceae bacterium
CCAGGTGAGTGGCATATTTGGGAATGGTTCTGTCGTTACTTAACTCCTGAATCATGGGTATATAATGCTCCATTCGCACAAACTCAACGTACCTGTTTTTGATTTTACGGCTACGGAACCATACATACATAACAACAAAGAGACCGCCACCTACAATCAATGTTACATAACCACCATGCATGAATTTTTCAAGGTTGGCTACCAGGAAAGAAACTTCAATGGCGAGGTAAACAAGTAAATACAGATAAATCCATGCAGGTAAAATTCGCCGGCTCACCAGGAAATTGGCAAAAAGAATGGAGGTGCTGATCATACACATGGTAATGGCCAGTCCATATGCCGCACCCATATTCGCCGATTTCTGGAAGTAGAGCACAATGGCTACACAGCCAACAAATAATAAAAGGCTGATACCGGGTATATACAATTGCCCCTTTT
>DPWF01000217.1:535-4118 GCA_003526435.1 Chitinophagaceae bacterium
CAAAGCCTGGCTGGCAATAATAGCGGCAGTAGTAGCGATGATGATACCCGCCAGCTTAAACCAATCTGGCATGATACCAATAAAAGGATTAAATCCTCCTGCTATCAGATGTTCTGGAATAGCGCCACCCCTATAGTTGGCCAGTAACCATGCACCCTGACCGAGATAGTTCAGTATCAGACAGATTTTTACAAATACCCAGGAGATACGGATATTTCCTTTGCCACAATGTCCGAGATCGCTGTACAATGCCTCCGCACCCGTGGTACAAAGGAAAACCGCTCCCAATAACCAGAAGCCTTTGGGGTAATTGGTCAGAAGGTCGATTGCATAATAAGGATTAAATGCTTTGAAGATGGCTATATCATCCAGTAAATGGATAGAGCCTAACACTGCGAGCATGGCAAACCATACAAACATAATAGGACCAAACAGTTTACCTATAGATGCCGTGCCAAATTGCTGCATAAAGAATATCAGCGAAATGATGGCGATAACAATCCCTACAATGGTACTGGTTGTAATATGACTAAGAGAAGGTAATTGTCTTAAACCCTCAATAGCAGATGTAATGGAAATGGGTGGCGTGATGATACCATCGGCCAGAAGCGCAGCACCTCCTATCATGGCAGGTACTACCAGCCATTTTTTTCGTCTTCTCACCAACGCATATAAACTGAAAATACCACCTTCACCTTTGTTATCGGCTTTTAATGTGAGGATCACATATTTAAAGGTTGTTTGAAGCGTTAGCGTCCATATAACACAAGACAATGAGCCCAGTATCAATTGCTCACTAATGACTTTGCCATGAATGATTTCATTGAGTACATAGAGAGGGGAAGTACCAATATCTCCGTAAATAATACCTAATGCAATGATAAGTCCTGCAGAAGTTACCTTGTTTAAATTCTTGCTCACGCCAGATAGACCCGGCCTTAGTGCCGTAATCTTTAACAAATGTATAGGAAAAAACAAGGAACTATAAACACTATATTAACTTAGAAATCAAGATTTCTTTCACCCGCCTGAGGCAACAACATTGACGGATTTGGTGTTTTTGTTGTGAAAAGAAAAATGTGATGAATCGGGGAACGGTTTTAGGGTTGTATCGGCCATTTCTTAGTAGTTAAACCTTATTTTTGAAATAATTAATACGGTCGGGGATGAAAAAAGGATACTTATTGCTGGTCTGGATATTACTGTTGGGCTCAACAAACAGCCAGGCCCAGCAAATTACCTACTCTGAACCCGACAGGGATGATGCCCGCGCCATGGGTTTTGAGGTAATCGGTAAAATCAGTGGTAAAATACTGGTGTATAAAAATTACCGCGATCTGAACTTTATCTGTGTCTTCGACAACAATATGAAAATGGTAGAGAAGCATAAGCTCAACTACATGCCGGAACGGATGTTGAGTACCGATTTTCAACTCTACCCCGATTTTGCCTACCTGTTTTATCAATACCAGCGTAAGAACGTATTATATGCCATGGCGGTAAAACTGGATGCTAACGGGAATAAAATAGGGGAACCTATTCAGCTCGACACTACAAATAATACGGGGCTATCATCTAACAAAATTTATTCCATACTCTTTAGTGATGATAAGCAGAAGATCATGATCTTCAAGATCAGCAGCCGAAATGAAAGGATGCATGTGCTTACTACGTTGCTTTTTGATAAAGAACTGAACCTGCTGAAAAAAAGCCGGGTGGGTGTTGATATGCCACAGCGCAATGATTTTCTTTCGGAATTTATTATCGATAACGATGGAGATCTTGCCTGTATCAGAGCATCAGGTACTTCGCAGAATGATAATATCAATAAAGTAACATTGGTTACAAAGAAGGCAAACGAAGATTTTGTTCGCTTGTCTGATCTCTCCATTAAAGGAATATACCTCGATGATATCCGCATTAAAGCGGATAACCTGAACAGACACTATATTATAACATCCTATTTCAGCAAACTCCGTAGAGGAAATATTGATGGTCTTTATTATTATTTGTGGGACAAGGATATGAAGAAGGAAATGCTGAACACTACCACCACATTTAATGATGAGTTCAGAACCGATGCAAAAGGTGATGGTAATGTGAAAGCAGCATTCAATGATTTCTTCCTCAAGAATATCATACTTCGTAAAGATGGGGGCTTCATTGTTATTTCTGAGTCGGCATATAGCAGTTCAAGGGGAAATACATTAAACCGCTGGGACTATTTATACGGGTCGCCTTACTGGTCGCAACTCGATTATTATTCCTGGAACAGTCCGCTGGGTTACTATCCCTGGGGGCGTTCATCGGCATTTAATACCAGTCTTACCAGGTATTATGCCGACAATGTAACTGTGATTTCATTCGATCCGCAAGGGAAAATGGAATGGAGTAATGTGATCCGAAAAACACAATACGACGATAATACAGACAATTTCATCGGTTTTGGCATATTGAATTCCGGTGAAAAATTGCATTTCCTTTTCAATGTACAGGAAAAGAGAGACAACATTTTGTCAGACCAGAGTATAGCACCTAATGGACAAATCAACCGAAATCCCACTTTTAAAAACCTTGACAGGGGGTATAGTTTTATGCCACGTCATGCCAAGCAGGTGGGGGCAAGGCAATTGATTATTCCATGCCAGTATCGTGGCTATACCTGTTTTGCAAAAATTGATTATTAACCCTTTTATCAGCACACGTGGTTTTTTTATTTCGCGATAAGTCATTCATCAATATTTTCTTTTTAGCGGTATTAAGTATTGGAGTTCATTTTCATTTTTTAATGGAAGCCCCGGTCATCGATACCAACAGCGGTAGTAATGATGGATTGTTATCACTTATTCTCGACAGGTATATTCTTTCTCTTCCGGCCACCGTGCGTTTTTTGTTATACCATGCTTTGATACTGGTACAGGCCATCAGGTTAAACATGGCTATGAATGAGTTAAGGATGTATCCTTCCAACACATTTGTACCGGCAATGACATATGTGCTACTAACAGCCATACTGCCACAATGGTGTGCCATTTCTCCGGCGCTGGTTACCAATTCGCTGGTGATCTCTNNGGATTTTTATTAAACTGAGCCGCTTATATAATCACCCAAGTCCAAAAACATTGCTGTTCAATACCGGGCTTATCGCCGGATTATCTGTTATCTGTTATCATCCTATGGCCATACTGATTGGGGTGGTATTATTTGCGCTGGCAGTTGTAAGACCGTTCCGGCTGGCTGAATGGTTGGTATTATTGATTGGCGTAGTATTACCTTATTATTTTGTGCTGTCGGCTTTGTACCTGACAGACAGATTACCAGCCATTGGATCAATGCTGCCTGATTTTTATTTGGGGCTACCCGCAGGATCAAATGATAAAACACTGTTATGGGGACTGGGGTACCTGGCACTGGTATTATTAATAGGACTTTTTTTCTGGCAGGTAAGTATCGGCAGGATGGTAATACAGATCAGGAAAAACTGGGGCGTAATGATGGTATTGTTACTCACACTCTTACCTGTACCCTTTATTTTTCAATTAGGTGGGCTTGAATCGGGTTTACTGGTGTTGATTCCTATCAG
>DPWF01000250.1 GCA_003526435.1 Chitinophagaceae bacterium
GCTTTTTTTGCTGCTACTTTTTTCTTAGGCGCTGCCTTCTTTTTAGCGGCTGCTTTCTTTTTTGGCGCTGCTTTTTTCTTGGCGGCTGCTTTCTTTACCGCTTTTTTTACGGCTGTTTTTTTCTTAGGGGCTACTTTCTTTTTTGCTGCTGCTTTTTTCTTTGGAGCAGCTTTCTTAACAGATTTTTTTACTGCTTTCTTAGCAGGTTTTTTTGCAACTTTTTTAGGAGCTGCTTTTTTTGCGGCTTTCTTTTTAGCTTTTGCCATGATGGTATTAGTTTGTTGTTGTAAATGATGAGGTATGAAAGTTAGAAAATTATTTGTGAATTAAAATGAATAGTTGCGGTAAAAAATTTTAACGGTCAATGCACATTTTATTCTGTTACTTCTAAAAGACTCAGCTTTCCATCCATAGTGGCGGCTAATATGCTGTTACGACTAAGCACATTCACGGTATTCACCATTGAATTATCTATTTTATACACCCATTTCTTTTCTCTTTTAATAGGGTCGATGGCGTATACGCGACCACTTTTGGTGCCAAATACAACAATACCCTGCTTTTCAATGAGCATAGAAGGTACATGTTCATAGCCAAAACCACAGTCTATTTTCCAGGCTACGGCCTGCTTTTCGCGTGAAGTAGGGAAAGCTACCATAAAATCGTTCATGGTTTTACCATAGATCCATTGCCCGTTTTCAGCAATACCTATCGATTCTCTTACAGTGGCTTCGTTATTTCTCCATAAAGTAGTGCCTGTAACAATGTCAATGGCTGTAAGGTATCGATCCGGAGCCACGATATACACTACATCATCTTTAATAACCGGAATACAGGCGGCAGGAGAATAGTTGCGTACAGTTGATCCATTGTTCCATTTCCAGTTGAGTGTACCCGTTTTTACATCTAAAGCATATAAGTGGCGATCCCAGGCACCAAATAAAATCTGATTGCCATGAATAACAGGTGTACTCATAACAGGACCATCCAATGCTGTAAACTGCCATATTTCTTTACCCGACTTCAGTTCAATGGCCCTGAAACCATGATCACTGGCACCGATATACACGATCCCTTCCTTAATTAAAGGGGAACCCAGCACTGCTGCACCAGCTTTATACTTCCATAATAGTTTACCCTTTGTAGGTTCAAAGCAGTATACAAAACCATCACCTGAACCAATCACCATTTTTTGCTGGTCGATGGCCGGAGAAGAAAATACAGCACCGCCCGTTTGATAGGTCCATTTCTTTTTACCCGTTTTTATATCGATAGCCGTAATATTTCCCAGGCTGTTACCAAAAAATACCAATTGACCATTGCTGCCGGGTGTTGAGATAACATTGGCCTCAGAACTGTACAACCATTTGGCTTTCACTTGTGGAAAGCTGTCATTCACTGCATAAGACGGACGTAAACCCGCCGCAGTTTTTTGATAAGCGTGTTTTTCAATCTTCAAACCTGTCCATGAAGCCAGTGTCTGTTGACCGGGTCTTCTTTCCGAGAAGAGAATGGAATCGGGTCTTACATCAACCAGGTTATAACCCCCTATATCAGCTTTGGCACGCAGGTTAGATCGACCCATTACAGCAGGAATACCTTCAAAATTCATCGCTCTGTTTGCATGACCATGACCACACAGAGCGGCGATGGTGTTTTTCTGTTTGAGACGATCAATCACTTCATACCAGTTGTCTAAGCCATTATCGAGCGGATAATGATTCAGGAAAATAATAGGCTCATCATTGCCCGTTTTCTTCAGTTCTTTATCCAGCCAGTTAACGGCATCGCGCGGCACATGCCCATCACTCATACGCACATAAGGACCTGAAGCACACCCGAAAAAGCGGATACCATTATAGGTAAAAACAAATTTGTCGTACCCGAATATTTCTGCAAAAGCTACACCACCACTTTCGCTCCAGCCTGTATCATGGTTACCCGGTATAATGTAATAGGGAACTTTTAGTTCATCAAGGATGGCCCTGGCTTTTTTAATTTCTTCTGTAGTACCCAGTTCGGTGATATCGCCGGTTAATACTACAAAAGCAATATCGGTCATCTGGTTAATATCGGCCACAGTTCTTCTCAGATCCTCTTCGGCACTGCCGTTGGGAGAACCAATATGGGTATCGGAAATAAAAGCAAAACGAAAAGGTTTAATCTGGGCCTGTGTTTGAACGGTTGAACAAAACAGCAGACAAAGGAGTAAATATTTCATGGCGGAAAGTTACAGACAATACAAAACAATTTCCTGTTTAGATATTTATGTTACTGTTAAACGACTTTATTAATCTCCTCTTCTTCCTTTCTCCCCCTTAATACCACCCACAAAAACAAGCCGTAGCATTTACTAAACTTTTTAACAGGGAGAAAGGGAGGGTGACCAGCGTAATTAATGCTAATTTTGATTCATGCCATTTAATCAAACTTCATTTAAGAAAGCCGATATCATCATCCAGTCAGCAGCACTGGTTATAATTGGCGCCATCTGGTTTTTTGATTCAGATTTTGCCATGATGGCTTTTTTTCTTGGTATAGGTGGATGGCAATTACTGAGCATGAGTATTCACCTTATTCAGCGATGGAACCAGCATAACCTGGGAAGAAGAATTTACCAGTACACTTTATTATCAATACTCGGTATTTTTCTGATCAGCCTCATATCTGCCACCATTATGATTTGGGTATTGTATTTGTTGCTTTTTGTTACGCCCTTGCTGGCCTTTTATTATCTGGTTATTTGTTATCTGGAAATTTGGGGGAGAAAGAGGATATGAAAAAATCGATATGGAGTAATGCAGATATGTATGGACAAATGCTGGTATGGTTATTATCGGTAGTGCCCTTTATTTTCTTTTTCTCTTCTCTGTTCAAGGCAAATGATTTTTATATGCTTTTGCTGGTACACGGTCTGGGATTGCTTATTATTGGCGTATGGCAAATGGTGAGTACACTGATTAATTTATTACTTGCCGCCGACGAATTCAAAGGGTTTTTCCGGAAGAATATCCTGATCGGAACTGTACTGGCAGTATTATTTTTCTGTTGGGTCTATTCAGGAAATTTTAAAATACCCTTGCCTGCAACTAAAACGTATTATAGTTACATTCTTGGATTGTATTTTTTACTGGTAGACATTGCTGCCATACGTTACTGGAAATATATTGGTCATTACTATAAACAGATAAACCATGGCTAAAAAAACTATTGTACTTGGTGCATCAGAAAATCCTGCCCGTTATAGTTTTCTTGCGGTAAACAGGTTGCGTGCAAACGGTCATCCGGTGGTGGCCATTGGTAATAAAAAAGGACAGATTGGCGATACTTCCATTATAACTGAACATCCTGCTGAAGAGGATACAGATACAGTAACACTATATCTCAACCCACAATTACAACAGCAGTATTACGATTATATTTTTTCATTGAAACCCAAACGGATCATCTTCAACCCCGGTACCGAAAATGAAGAATTGGAAGCACTGGCAAAAGAAAAAGGTATTGAGCCGGTAGAAGCCTGTACGTTGGTACTGCTGAGTACAGGGCAATATTGAATTTTATATAAATCAAACCCATCCCGGGATTTCAATCCCGGGATGGGTTTGATTTATTTTTTGGGAGCTTTTGTAAGTTTAAAAGCACCGATTTTGGTAGAATAATTGCGTGCTCCTTTTTTCAGGTAATCACCCACATACCAGATGGTTTCAT
>DPWF01000192.1 GCA_003526435.1 Chitinophagaceae bacterium
AATTCAGGGCTGTGTTTTCTTTCTTTAGAACAGATGCATTGTACATCTTCAAGGGCAGGGTGCTGCCTGTTACAACACTGGCGCTCCTTTTTTATCTCGGCATGGAAATGTATGCAGAAATTGAAAAAGGAATCCGTTTACCCGAAAAGTTTGCCAGTTCCGGCCTGCTGGCTTCATCGATACTGGAAAATTTTCATTCCCTGGCTATACTATTGATTGTGTATTACTGTAATGACATATACTGGCGGAGCAGGGTCTCAAGATTTCATTTGCTGGAAGAAACAACTCCTCTCTTCGGTGCTAAAATAATCGGGCACTGGCTGAGTATCTCTTTATTGATTTTCTTTTTTTCTGTGATGGCCATACTATTAGGCATTTCATTTCAGGTGGCCTATAATTATATACATGTTGATTTTTCGGCTTATAGTGGTGTGATTCTTTTTAACAGCTTACCATTAGTACTACTTGCAGGTTTTTTATTAGTGTTAAACAAACTTATTTCACACAAATACCTGTCGCTCGGTATTTCGTTGTTAGCTGCAATAATTGTTGCAAGTCCGTTCGCTAATAAATTCATCCCATCTCCCCTGTTCCGTTTTCTTACCGGCTTTACGGGCGAGTACAGCGATTTTAATGGTTATGGTATATATGCTTCTTCCTTTGCAGCGCGATTATTATTTGGAGCCGGTTTATTACTATTTACATGGTGGCTTTCTGAAATAATCATTACACGCAAAATAAAATGGGGAATAGCTGTCATTACTTTCATGCTTGTGTTAACCGGTGGCCTCTCAGGCAGCAGGTTCATGAAAGGATATCATCATCAAAACAAGGAGGTCATGCTGGAATCAGCGGCCAATTACGAAAAGTTGTATCGAAAATACCAACTCCTGCCGCAACCTGTGGTTACAAATGTTATCACCAGTATTCACCTGTATCCATCAGACAATAGTTATGAGATTGAAGGCGTTTATACTTTAAAGAATAAGACCAATACTCCAGTCAGTCAAATGCTGATCCAGTTTGAAGACGGTTTCAGCATCAAAAAAGCAACACTTGTATCGGGCAGTGAAAATATTGAACTACAAAACAAGTTGTCTGAAATCAGTTTTCAGCAGCCACTTGCTGCCAACGATAGTGCATCATTACATTTTACCATCAGTTACCGCTGGGTGCCTGTAAACGGACACCAGTCTTTTAATGCCATCATCAATAATGGTTCTTTTATGCGTATCAGCCGGTATTATCCAAAGATCGGTTATCAGTCAGACCGTGAGATAACGGATGAACAGGAAAGAACAAAAAGAGGTTTGGGTGAAGTCAGTAAAGAAAAAAAACTGGATGACCCTAGAAGCAATAGCGATGATTTTATTCGGCTGACCATGCAGGTTGATACAGACGCAGATCAAACAGTAGCTGCTACAGGTGAACTGGTAAAGCAGTGGAGAAAACAGGGGCGTAATTATTTTCTTTTTCAGCCCAGTGCTCCTGTTCCTTTTCGTTTTGCCTTGTCGTCTGCAAAATACGCACATACAAGCACCATGCACAACAGTGTTATGATTCATATTTTATATCATCCTGAACATGGAGAAAATGTGGTTCACCTGATGAATAATATCAGGCTTACTTTAGATTATTGCAAAAGTAATTTTGGTGCTTACCCGTTCAATTCCATCACATTTGCAGAAGTGTCTTCATTTACACGTGGTTTCGCTGCTACTGCTTATCCGGCTACCATTTTTATGACGGAGAACATGACTTTTCACGCCAACCTAAAAGCCGATCAACAGCAGGATGTGATTAATGAACTGGCCGGACACGAGTTATCGCATTTATGGTGGGGTGGCAACCAATTGGTGCCAGACGACAGAGAAGGTGCAGTTATGCTTACCGAAACGCTGGCCATGTACACTGAAATGATGCTGTATAAAAAAATGTACGGGAGAGAAAAAATGATGCAGCGTGTACAGATGCATCAGCAAATTTATGATGCAGAGAAAGGATTTTCGGCGAATATGCCACTATATAAAGTATCGGGTAACAATACGCATATCTCCTATTCTAAAGGTGCAGTTATTATGGTACAGTTAAGTGAACTGATTGGGGAGGCTACCGTTAACAGAGCGCTCAAACAACTGCTGAATCGTGTTCGCAATTCCGGAAAAAAAGCCATCAGTACTGATTTCATTGATGAACTGATAACCGTCAGTCACCCCCGTTACCACAACCGGATAAGAACATTGTTTATGGGTATATAAAACAGTATTCTGTTCGGTTTAGGCATGATTCATTGGATACTTTTCATAAATTGACTATTCAAGTACCTGTATCTAACAAAAATTCCCCTTACTGCCATGAGAAAAATGTACATCCTACTCTTTGCATTTGCAATGACGCAACAACTGATTGCCCAGGTTTCAAAAGCACCCGCCTATCCGCTGATTACACATGATCCTTATTTCAGCATCTGGAGCTCTTCTGATAAACTGAATGAAAGCACCACTACCCACTGGACGGGTACTGATCATTCGCTGCTGGGTTATGTTTCAGTAGATGGCAAACTGTATAAATTTCTTGGCGCTGCCCCGAGAAAATTACAGCCAATACTGGCCAACAGCGACCTTGTCGGTTTTGATTGCAGGTTTACCGAAACCAAACCTGCTACCAACTGGTATGAACCAGCATTTAACGATAATAACTGGTTAACTGGCAAAGGCATGTTTGGCTCTAAAAACATGGATGCAACCACCGAATGGAACAGTAAAGAAATATGGCTCCGCCGGACTTTCACGGTTACAGAAAATAATTTCAACCAGTTATTATTAACGCTCAAGTACGACGATAATATTAAAGTATACCTGAAC
>DPWF01000007.1 GCA_003526435.1 Chitinophagaceae bacterium
TGCTAAAAGACAATGGTAAGATCAAAATCATTCCTACGGCACAAGTACAATATTTTGAGGCGGCAGATGATTATGATCTTACCATTGTCTTTTAGCACAATCCTGTTTTGCTGTTGAATAGTATTAGAAACGGTATCAAGCAACTCGCTGGTCCTGTTATGTTGTAGTTGTTTTTCAGTCGACTTCCATTTGTCTATTGCTTTTATAAACCGCTCTTTGCTGAATGGTTTCAGTAAATAATCAATGGCATGCGCCTCAAAAGCTTTAATGGCAAATTCTTCAAATGCAGTGGCAAAAATTACAGCAGGTGGATTTTCAATCAACTCCAGCATTTCAAAACCATTGATCTTGGGCATTTGTATATCAAGAATCACCAGGTCGGGCTGGTGTTGCTGAATGGCTTTTACGCCTTCAAAGCCATCTCCGCATTCCTTTACCAGTTCAATATCAGGATAAGCCTGCAGGTATTCTTTTACAATACTTCTGGCAAGCGGTTCGTCATCTATGATGATTAGTTTCATGAGTTCATTTTTATTGATCTTAGTCACATGTAACCTGCCTGATGTCAGACAGGTTCGCCAATGAATATTTTCTTTGGTGTTATTTTTTGGTATGGCTCATTTCATGGTTGTATTGAGGGATAAGAATATAAGTGGTAAATAATTTATCTGTTTTTGTTGTACGTATCAGGTCCTGTCTTGCATATAATAAATACAGTCTTCTTGCTATGGAAGCCAGTCCGAAACCAGTGCCCTGTGTGGCAATGGTGGTAGACGGATCATACGGATTTTCAATCATGATCTCCAGCATATCTTTTTTTGTGCCGTCGGCTTTGATCCTGATGAGTACTTCATCTGTTGTATCATATAAACCAAACTTTATGGCATTTTCAACCACTGGTTGAAGCAATAAAACAGGTATCTGCATAGCTGTAGCCTCTTCATCTATTTCAAGACTTGTTTGTAAGCGGTGCCCGAAACGTACTTTTTCAATATCGAGGTACAATTGTAAATGATGTATTTCTTCCTGCAGACTAACCTGTTGATGCTCTTCTTTTTTTAATGTGCCTCTCAGAAAATCCGATAACTGCTGTATCATATGTCTGGCTTTCTCAGGTTGTGAGCCCGCCAATGCACTGATGGAATTGAGGCTGTTAAATAAAAAATGTGGTTGCAGTTGCTGGCGAAGTTTTAATAACTCAGCATCTTTTGAAATTTTTTCTGCCTCCTCTTTTCGCTGTTCATTTTCCTGCTGCTCTAATAAAGTGTACCACAATAAACTGATCATCGACATACAACCAATCATCAGGAAACCTGTGATGTATCTGATGTAAAAAGACTGTCTGAGAAGTGTGAGGTAAACATCGTCTTCCTTGAACCAGAATTTCAGAATGGTCCTCACCAGAAAAAGATAGAGGCTGCTCAGTACAAGGCTGATGATGAGTATGTACCAGTATCTTTCTTTCCTTGGCAGGTAGTATTTCATGTTATTGACCACGAGCAAACAAAAACAGGCCAATAAAAAGTTTGAAGTAAGTGCATCGGCCAGCGATTGCAGCAGGCTGATCTGATACTCCTGTAATACCCAGATGTGTACAATGGTCCATACCATCCACCAGGTAATAAAAGCCAGATAAAAACTACGTCCTTTTGTAATGGGTGCCACCATAGGTCAGAGTGCTTGCAGAAACTGATCTGTACAAGTCGATAACAAATATCCTGCTTTTAAACGAACATCACGCTGGTACCGATCGGTATCGGTTGGCAGGCATATTTGCGATAATACTTCTGCTCCATCTATCATTTGATTCAATTTATACAGTTCAGTTACATCCATGAAATACCAGTTAATCTGGTGAATGGTCTGCTCATCGGCAATGAGTTGTTCCTGTTGACCTATTTGCTGTGCCTTATGAAAAGCATGAAGCACATCATCTGCCTGAACCAGTCGTAACTGTTCATCGAATTGAATGTGGCCGGGATCAGATGGAGACTGAAACCTGTAAACGAGTTTAGCCAGGAACCATTCCATAAACAAGGGTTTGAATGGGTTGATTAATAGCTTTTGATTTCAATACCGCCAAATACAGATGTACCACTCAGGATCAATACTTTGTCGGGATCGAATTTGCTGCCCGGAAGCAGGTTACGTTTATCTTCAATGCCGGCAAATACGGCTACTGTTTCTGAACGTATTTCCCAGTTAGGAGGAACCACCAGTTTGGCACCACCAAACACAATGGTTACTTCCAGAAACACAGGCCCCTGTATATCGGCTTTCAAGAGATTAATCTGTGACCCGCCCATAAAACACACCACTTCTCCTCCTTTGAAATTTTTGGAGGTAACCATCTTCTTTACTTCACCAAAAACAGAAGTGCTGTCGATACGGTCTTCAGAAGAAGGAGGAAATTCATTATCGGTATCAGGCTTGTTTTTAGGTTTGAAATTGAAAAGTGGATCCTGGCTGAGTGAGCTTACTTTCGGGCGGAAAATAAACAGGATGCCAATACCGATGATAAGAGAGGGCCATAGGAACCGGCGTATCTCCACATCTTTAATCAATTCATCAGACATAAAGAATAAACCAACGGCAATCATGATGATCCATGAGACACCCCTGAACTTTACTTTAATCCCGGATATAATACCTACCAATACTAGGATGGCCGACCAGTCGTACAACCAGGAAGGAATGAATACACCCACTCTTTTCAGGAGTATAACTGCGCCAACAAGGATTAAAATAATACCGGTATAAAAGCGGTCGTTATGATTTCTTAAACCGTAGCCTCTGTTGCTCATTTTTCAATGTTTTCAACAAAGCTATATAGGCAGCATTGCAGGGGAAAGCAGATTTAGGTTATAGTAAAAAAAAGGGCGGTAAATATCAGGAAATGGTCGGTAAATGATGCGGCAGTTTTATTATTGACTGGGTTCGCCGGCGGTTTTAGATTGCCAGCCAATCAGGAGTACACCAATAATTACGAGAATGGTTCCAACGATTTGTTCGGCAATAATAGATTCGCCCAGGAAAAAATGTGCCTGTAAGATGGTCGATACGGGTCCAATGCTGGTAATGATGGCCACATTGTTGCTGCCAATTTTTTTCATACCTACACTCATCATAAATGATGGTAGAACAGTAGCAATAATGGCAAGTGCAATACCATAACCAGCCAGTGTTGTATCTATCTGAAAAGCTGTGTGGGGTTGTTGAAGAAGGTAATGAATAAAAATACCCGCAGTGGCTGTAAGCATCGCATAAGCCGTATAACGGGTGGCCCCCACACTGTTCACCAGCCTGCCTGTACCAACGAGGTAAAAGGAATAAGTGATGGCACACAAAAAAATCATGAAAGAACCGTAAAAGAATTGCGGCCCATATTGCGCAGATCGTATTTCTCCCCAATAAGCGATGCCGATACCGATATAGGTTAGTACAAGTGCAATGACCTGTACTTTGCTCAGTTTTGTTTTGAAATAAAAAGTATTGATGAGTACAGCAAATGTGGGGTAGAGAAAAAGAATTAACCGTTCCAAGCCTGCTGAAACATATTGCAGACCTATAAAATCGAAAAGACTACTCAGGTAATAACCAAAAATACCCATGAGCATGATCCATATCCATTGTTTTTTTGTGAGGGCTTTTACCTGGTCTTTACGGCCAGCGATCCATGCTGCAACTATATAAAAGGGCAGCGAGAATAGCATTCGCAAACTCAGTAAAGTAAGTGCATCAACTTTTGTTTCCTGAAAAGCCAGTTTTACAAATATGGCCTTGG
>DPWF01000206.1:0-1787 GCA_003526435.1 Chitinophagaceae bacterium
GAAACACGGTCATAAAACCTATTTCAACCGTAATTTTCATATTGAACCCACCAATGTATGTGTGTTCTCCTGTAAGTTCTGCTCTTACTCACGACTCTATGCACACCGCGAGGAAGGCTGGGAACTGAGTATTGAACAGATGATGCATATCGTTAAAAGTTATGATGGCAAACCCGTTACCGAAGTACATATTGTAGGTGGTGTACACCCAAAAATGAACCTCGATTTCTTTCTTGAACTCTTACGTACCATCAAAGCCCATCGCCCCGAACTGCATGTAAAAGCATTTACCCCTGTTGAACTGGATTATATGTTCCGCAAAGCCAAAGTAACTGTGGAAGAAGGCATGCGTCTGGCACATGAAGCAGGCCTGGATTCTTTACCCGGTGGTGGTGCTGAAATTTTTCATCCCGATATCCGCAAACAGATCTGTGAAGACAAGGTAGATGCAGATGGATGGTTATATATCCATGAAACCGCTCACCAACTCGGCATGCACAGCAATGCTACTTTACTCTATGGACATATTGAACAGTTCTGGCATCGCATTGATCATATGGACAGACTGCGTCAGTTACAGGACAGAACGGGTGGCTTCAACACTTTCATTCCGCTCAAGTTTCGTAACAAGGATAATGATATGAGTCATATTGCAGAATCTTCCATTGTAGAGGATATGCGTATGTATGCCGTTTCGCGTTTGTACATGGATAACTTCCCGCACCTGAAAGCCTACTGGCCCATGCTGGGCAGACAGAATGCGCAGCTCAGCTTATCTTTTGGTGTGAACGATATTGATGGCACCATCGACGACTCCACCAAAATTTATGCCATGGCCGGCAGTGAAGAACAAACACCCACCATGAGCACAGAGGAATTGGTTCGACTCATTCAACAGGTAAATCGACAGCCGGTGGAAAGAGGAACTTTGTACAATGAAATAAAAGACTACTCCATAAATTTCTGATGTCAGATGTCTGATGTAGGATTTGATTTTTGGGTGGCCGCTTTATAACAAGACAAGCTGTCTTGATTTCTGCCTTTTGAATTTCGGCTTTTGAATCATTTACATTCAAAGCTGATGCGTCTTCTGCTCAATCGGCGTCTGTTCTTCTTTATATAAATCAACCTGGTGTTTGGTAGGTAAGAGAATTAACCGAAGGGTTGTATCGTTGGTGAAATAGCTGATGGCCCAGTTGATGAAGATGATGAGTTTGTTTTTTACACTCAGTATCAGCATCAGGTGGAGGAACATCCATACAAACCATGCAAAACGTCCCTGGAAACTCATAAAAGGTAAATCAACTACTGCTTTTCTTTTGCCTACTGTAGCCATTGTGCCGGGGCTCGAATAACTGAAGGGCATCAAGCTTTGTTCTTTTTGCAATCGTTTAAAATTGGCTACCAGATTTTTTGCCTGTGCTATGGCTACATTGGCCAGTTGCGGGTGTCCTTTGGGAAATTTGTCTGTTTCCATGTAAGCTATATCACCCAATACAAAAATATCATCGGCTCCTTCCATCCGGTTAAATACATCTGTTTTAATTCTGTTACCTCTTACCAGTAAAGAGGCATCTATTCCATTGGGTACATTGCCAGTTACACCTGCAGCCCATATCAGGGTTCGGGCGGCGATACTGCTGCCATCGGCCAGTAATACTTTTTTTCCGTCATAATCTTTTACCTGCGTATTTACTTTCACCTGTACGCCCATCGATTCCAGGTATGCCTGCGATTTCTGTTGCGATATTTTACTCATAGGCCCCAGTGTTGCAGGACCTGCTTCC
>DPWF01000206.1:1839-2610 GCA_003526435.1 Chitinophagaceae bacterium
GGATATTCCTCTTCAGCTCTGCCAGTGAACCGGAAAGTTCAACACCAGTTGGGCCACCTCCTACTACTACTATATTCATGATAGCTTCCAGCTCTTCCGGGGAAGCATGTAATGCTTCTTCGAAATTAAGCAGTATGCGGTTGCGTAATGCTATGGCTTCTGTTGTTGACTTCATCGGAAAAGCATACCGTTCAATATTTTTATTACCAAAATAATTGGTGGTGCAGCCCGTGGCAATTACGAGGTAGTCGTAAGAAAAAATACCGGCATCGGTGTACACAGTTTTTTCCAGCTTATCTATTCGTTCAATGCCGGCAATACGCACATGTACATTGGCTTTATTCTGAAATACTTTACGAAGTGGAAATGAAACAGAGCTCGGCTCTAATCGCCCGGTGGCTACCTGGTAAAAAAGGGGCTGAAACTGGTGAAAATTATACTGGTCAATCAGTGTGATATCAAAGTTGGAGCCTTTCAGTCTGCGTGCCAGTTGTAAGCCGGCAAAACCCGCACCCAGGATAACGATTCGTTTTTGCATGGTGCATTTCTTGCAAAGTTACAGCATATGCTGATCTTTGAATTTTTGATCTTTGAATTTTAACTTTTGACTCTCGAATTACTTCTCAAATCGAAAAATCAAAGATCAAAAATTCAACCTTAACACTCGGGTAAACTGATCGGAATATGTATCGCCAGTCCTCCATCTGCCGTTTCCTTGTATTTGCTGCTCATGTCGAGGGCCGTATCCCACATGGTTTTAATGACTTTATC
>DPWF01000332.1 GCA_003526435.1 Chitinophagaceae bacterium
TACTGCAACACCCAGCAGCAATGCAGGAGGAAACAGTGGTGGTGTTAAAAGTACAGGAAGCAGCTCCAGCTCAGGAAGAGGTGGAAGAGGCAATTAATCCAATTTTTTGTTGGAAGCATTAATAACAGCAAGGTGCAAGGCACCATATACTAAACCTATATCCAAACGCATTGTAATATGAAATCATATTTACCCTTTATCGCCATCCTGATTACCCTCTCCGCTACGGCACAAAACCCCGATTATTCGCTAAGAATGGCCTGGTTCAATCAAAACGGTTCTGCCAGAAACGTTGCCACAGGCGGTGTGATGGGCTCATTGGGCGGAGAAATTACTGCCAACCACGTTAACCCTGCCGGCCTGGGTTTGTTTAAAACCAATGAATTTGTTTTATCCCCCGGCTTCTTATTCAACAATAATAAATTCAAATACCGTGGTTCCGATACACTTAATAACAAAAACAATTTTGGTTACGGTGCATCGGGTCTTATCCTGAGCAGTAACTATAAGAAAAACAGAAAATGGACCAGCAGTGCTTTTGCCATTTCTGTTAATCAACTGGCCAGTTATAACAACCGGATACAGTTCAAAGGTTTTAACAACATGAGTTCTTTTTCTGAACAATACCTCGAAGAACTTACACGTGACCTGGCCGATACCAATGCAGCATTAAGCAATTATATTTTTGGCTCTTCGCTTGCATTCAGAACATTCCTGATTGACACAGCCAATAATGCTTCCGGTAATTTCATCGGTTACCAGAGTCTTGTTCCCATCTCAACTGGTGTAAACCAGCATTACGATGCCACTACCCGCGGAGGTTACCATGAAATAGCATTGGGTGTTGCAGGCAATATGGAAGACAAATTATATGTGGGTGGTAGTCTTACCATTCCTGTTATCAGTTATACAAGAGAGCTGGTCTACAGAGAAACCGATGCCACCAACGATCCGAATAACCAGTTCAGTTATTTTGAATTCAAAGAAACATTCACCTCCCGCGGTTTGGGTCTGGGAGCAAAAATTGGTACCATTTATAAACCCAAAGAATACTGGCGCATTGGTTTTGCCATTCATACACCACAGTTCATCAGTTTTAAAGATCGTGTACGTGCATCTATGACGGCTAATACAGAAACCTATGCCGGTTTTAGAACTGCAAACAGCGATAACCTGAACAGTGGCAATCCTGGTAACAGCAACTATAGCCTTATTACACCATGGCGTGCCATTGTAAGTGCCAGCTATGTTTTCAGGGAAATTAAAGATACCCGCAGACAAAGAGCATTTATCAGTGCCGATCTTGAGTATGTGAATTACCGTGGATCTCGTTTTTCTGCGGAAGATCAAAATGACCAGGCGCTGGTGAGTTATTATAATATGCTTAATAACGTGATCAAAGACACCTATAAAGGCAATATCAATTTCCGTTTAGGCGGTGAATTGAAATTCCATACCGTTATGTTCCGTCTGGGTGGTGCTTATTACGGAAGTCCATATAAAGACAGTGAATTAAAAGCACACCGCATCATGGCCACTGGCGGTCTGGGTTACCGCAATAAAGGTATTTTTATTGACCTGAGCTATGCACACGCATTTAACCGCGATGTTCAGTTTGCTTACAGGCTCAATGATAAACCCAACACTTTTGCAGAACAAACCGGGTCAAGAGGAAATGTGATGTTGACTTTTGGATTTAAATTTTAATGTTCTACGCAGAGAGGATATTATACTGTTGAAGTATTTCCGCAGTCTGCCTGTTGATATTTGCAGCAGCATTCACCCAGTGGATGCTGCTGTCTTTTTTAAACCAGGTCATCTGTCGCTTAGCGTATTGCCGTGTATGCTGTTTAATCAGTTCCACTGCCCTGTTTAAATCTGTTTTTCCTTCCAGATGCTCAAATATTTCCTGATAGCCTACTGTTTGCAAGGCATTGAGGTGACGGAATGGGAATAAAGATTTCGCTTCTTCCAATAACCCATGCTGCATCATGGTATCTACTCTTTGATTGATGCGCTCATTTAACCATTCCCTTGGCATTTCAAGCCCTATCTTAATGATACGAAACGGGCGCTCCACTTTTTTTCCTGCCCGGAATAAGGTGATCGATTTTCCTGTGGCTTCCACAAATTCCAGCGCCCGCATTAGTCGTTGTGGATTTTGTTGCTCGGCAGTTTTCCAGAAAACAGGGTCTTTCTGCTGCACCTGTTCCTGTAACCACTGCAGTCCATTTGTTTCATATGCCAGCATAATTTTTTCGCGGACGGCAGATGGAATAGCGGGCATTTCATCTATCCCCTCACAGAAAGCTTTTATATAAAGCCCTGTACCACCCGTCATCACAACAACCGGATGATTTTTAAACAAAGCTTCCGTCTTAGCCAAAGCATATTGTTCAAAAATACCTGCATTCATTTCTTCCTGTACAGTATGAGAAGCGATGAAATGATGTGGAACAGCAGATAGTTCTTCCGCCGAAGGTCTGGCCACACCAATATTCATCTCCTGATAACATTGTCTTGAATCGGCTGAAATAATTTCTGTTCCGAATTGTTTTGCCAACTGAATGGCCACTGCTGTTTTACCAACTGCAGTTGGACCTGCTATAAGTATAACTGTATGTTGCTGTGACAAAGTAAATATTGTAGCAATGCTCTCTCTGCGGATACCTCCATTAACCGCTTTCAGTGCGGTTTATTTTCATCGCAGAGAAAGGAGCTAATGGAAGACTATGCGCAGGGTATTGATTAAAATTCTTCTTCGTTACTTTCTTCGGCACCCGATTCATCTGCATCAGTTTCGCCATCTTCTCCTTCTTCACCAAAACCATCTGATGCTTCGGAGAGATCGTATTTCTCTTCAATATCTGCAAACTTATCGCCAAGCAGGCTCTTGGTACCGTATTGCTGTGGTCCAATACCTTCTACTCTTGATACAGCAGGATAATTAAGTTTGGCATTCTCCTCTTTACTTACATTGATGAGTTCTACCAGGAATACCCAGTTTTTAGTAAAATCGTAGAGGTACACAAATTTCTGGTTGGTATCTCTGATCTCACTTCCTATGGTGGTATCGGCCATCAGCAGTGGTTCGGCCACATAGGTCTTATCATATTTTTCAAAACTGATTTCACGGCCCCGCTGCCAGTTATCATTACTACGAAAAAACGTAGCCTGGTGTTTCTGATCGAACTCATATGCTTTCAGAATGGCAAAATGCAGCTCAATAAAATGCTGTGTGTGTTTGATAACAATATCACGGTAAACCGCATCGTCTTCTTCCAGGTAAATCCGAAATTTTAAAACCGCCATTCTGTATACTTAAACTTTTATTGATCAATAAAATAGTATCAGGTACTATCTGAAACGCTAAAATACAATTTATTCTACCGCCTGCAAGTTCAGTTCTGCCCCTTTCTCCAGCATAAATACCCTTGCCGCCTCATACTCATTCGGGATAATACCATCCAGGATAGCTTCCCTGATCGCATCTTTTATAATACCTACCTGCCGTCCGGGGGTTAAGCCAAATGTCTGCATAATGATTTCTCCGGTAATGGGTGGCTGCCAGTTCCTGATCCTGTCGGCATCTTCTACTTCGGCCAATCGCTGTTTTACCAGTTCAAAATTTTGCAGGTATCTTTTTACTTTGTATTTGTTTTTGCTGGTTATGTCGGCCGAACACAACATCATCAGTCCATCAATATCTTCGCCCGCATCAAACAACAAACGGCGAATGGCGCTATCGGTTATATTTTCCTTTGTAAGACTTATCGGGCGCAAATGCAGCAATACCAGCTTTTGCACCTGTTTCATCTTTTCATTCAGTGGCAATTTCAGTTTGGCAAATATTTTAGGAACCATCCTTGCCCCTACTACTTCATGACCATGAAAGGTCCAGCCATGGCCCTCTTCAAACCGTTTGGTGGCCGGTTTACCAATATCATGCAGCAATGCTGCCCATCGTAACCACAAATCATCTGTATGCTCCGCAATATTGTCAAGCACTTGCAGGGTATGGTAAAAATTATCCTTATGTCCTATACCATCAATATAAGCCGCCCCATATAGTTCAACCATTTGGGGAAATATCTTATGCAATAATTTTGTTCTGAATAAAAGATCCCATCCAACAGATGGTTTTGTACACAACATCATTTTATTCAGTTCATCCGTTATACGTTCCTGCGAAACAATACCTATCCGATGTACATTGGCCTCAATAGCTGCCAGTGTTTCAGGAACAATGGTATAATTGAGCTGGGCAGCAAAACGAATGGCCCTCATCATACGCAAT
>DPWF01000403.1:0-1897 GCA_003526435.1 Chitinophagaceae bacterium
ATATTGCAGAAGGTAGTAGTAGGAAAAGCGCAAGAGAATATACCCATTTCCTTGAAATTTCACTAGGTTCCAGTTATGAGTTGGAAACGCATGTATTGCTAGCGGAAGCGTTGTGTTATGGAGATATAAACATAAGTAAATCAATACTTTATAAACTATCTGAAGAACAAAAAATGCTTCTCGCTTTCATTAATAAAATTCAAACCGATGGCTAGCAGCTAGAAGCTGGTAGCTAATAGCTCAAAAACTTTTGGAGAATCCCCATACCCTCCTTACCTTTGCCGTCCGCAAAAATTAAATGTTATGAACGCAGCAGTTCAGTTTGTACACGAGCAATTAACTGTAAAGAAGGAACATCCTAAGTTTAAAGCAGGTGATAATGTCACTGTAAACTATAAGATCATTGAAGGTGGTAAAGAGCGTATCCAGAGCTTTCGTGGCGATGTGATTAAAATGCAGGGTAATGGCGCTACTGCTTCATTTACAGTACGTAAAATTTCTGATGGTGTAGGTGTTGAGCGTTTGTTCCCTATCCTGTCACCTAATATCGACTCTATCGTTTTGAATAAGACCGGTAAAGTACGTCGTGCCAAATTGTATTACCTGCGTGAGCGTAGTGGTAAGAGTGCACGTATTCAAGAAAAACGTTTCTAAGCAAACCTGCTTAACCATATTAAAAGCGGAAGTTGGTGTTAACCGGCTTCCGCTTTTTTGTTGCTGTTATCAATTGTTTTTTAGTTTGGTAGCAAATTTGTTTTACTTTTGAAGTCTACAAAAATTACAAACAATGTTGTTGTCTACATTACTTTTTGGAATGCCCGGTGGAAGTGAATGGATCGTGATTGTATTGGCAGTGTTGATCCTGTTCGGTGGCAGAAAAATCCCTGAGTTTATGCGTGGTCTGGGTAAAGGTATCCGTGAGTTTAATGATGCCAAGAATAATGTGAAGAAAGAGATTGAAGACGGTATCAAGGAAAAAGACCAGGCTGCACAATAAGTATTCATTTAAAAAGTCTCTTAGCCTTTGTTTCGCTTCAGCACAATCAAAGACTATCATATCGCATTACAGAACGGCCAAACCACCTGTGTGGAGGCCGTTCGTTTTTATGTAGATGCCATCCGCCGTGATACAGAACTCAATGCCTGGCTCAGTGTATATGAAGATGAAGCACTGACCCTTGCCGCAGCACTCGATGCATCACGGTCAGAAGGCAAACCACTCACTCCTTTACATGGGGTAGTGGTTGGTTTGAAAGATGTAATATCATACAAGGATCATCCTGTCTCCGCCGCCTCAGGTATTCTAAAAAATTTTACTGCTATTTACGACGCAACCGCAACAGCCCGTTTAAAAGAAGCAGGGGCTATAATCATTGGCCGTCAGAACTGCGATGAGTTTGCCATGGGTAGTACCAACGAACATTCGGCTTATGGAGCAGTAAAAAATGCACTGGATACTTCAAGGGTGCCGGGTGGATCTTCCGGCGGCTCGGCTGTAGCTGTTCAGGCCGGACATTGTATGATCAGCCTGGGAAGTGATACAGGCGGCTCTGTAAGACAACCGGCAGATTTCTGTGGCATCATTGGTCTCAAACCCAGCTATGGCCGTATTTCGCGTTATGGACTGATTGCTTACGCTTCTTCCTTTGACCAGATTGGTATTTTCGGGATAAATGTGGAGTATGTGGCGCTAACCTTACAGGTGATTGCCGGCACAGATGATTTCGACAGTACCGTTTCCAATACACCGGTACCCGATTATAGCAAAGCATTGGAGGAGCTGGCGCCCACACCAAAAAAGATTGCCTACTTCAAGGAGGCACTGGAACACGCAGGTCTGGATCCGGCCATCAGGGTAGAAACAGAAGCCTTTATCAAAAAATTAACAGGCCAGGGG
>DPWF01000403.1:1931-2644 GCA_003526435.1 Chitinophagaceae bacterium
AGTTCCAACTTATTATATCCTCACAACTGCAGAAGCATCCAGTAACCTTTCGAGGTTTGATGGGGTTCGTTTTGGCCACAGGTCCAACCTGAATTTTGAGGACCTGAACGCTTTGTATAAAACGTCCCGTTCAGAAGGTTTTGGAAAGGAAGTGAAACGACGCATCATGCTGGGCAGCTTTGTGTTGAGTGCGGGTTATTTTGATGCTTATTTTACTAAGGCTCAACAGGTTAGGACTATGTTGCATACTCAAACATTGTCCATTTTTCAACAATACGATGCCATCATTTCACCCACGGTTCCCGCCCCGGCATTTAAGATAGGTGAGATGCAAAACGACCAGGTGGCTATGTTTCTGGCCGATATTTATACCGTATTTGCCAACCTGGTGGGAATACCGGCTATTTCAGTGCCATTGTTCAAACACCCCAATGGTATGCCCTTCGGGCTCCAGATTATGACTTCTCAGTTCGATGAGGTATCTTTGCTGCGTCTTTCGAAGCAGTTCATGGAACTGGCTTAGCCGTTCAAATTGTCTCCGACAACCCTAACCCAACTGCAGTTTTTTAAATAAATTGAATCATCAGTAATGAAATGGTACGGCATTAGTCTACAAAGTCATATAAGCGTCAGCAAGGCCTTGCTGATAGGCTTTGCCTTTGTTGCCGGCAGTCTGGGAATCATGTCTTTTACAACTGATCCTGGAAATGCTT
>DPWF01000355.1 GCA_003526435.1 Chitinophagaceae bacterium
TGGCATTAAAAGAACCAGGATGCCTGGGGTTTGAATCGGTGCGAAACGGATTGGGAATTACCATTTCGTACTGGGAAAGTCTGGAGGCAATTAAAAAATGGAAGGCCAATACAGCACACCTGGAGGCCCAGGAAATGGGAAGAAATACCTGGTATAAATATTATAAAACAAGAATTTGCA
The DNA here is from genome assembly GCA_003526435.1 of Chitinophagaceae bacterium. Classification (GTDB taxonomy): domain Bacteria; phylum Bacteroidota; class Bacteroidia; order Chitinophagales; family Chitinophagaceae; genus Sediminibacterium. The sequence continues at coordinate 181 of DPWF01000355.1, forward strand.
AAGTAGAACGTGATTATGGTTTCGAAAGAAACGATGAGTAAAGTAATAACCCCCTGACTGAATATGATTCTTTCCCCCACCGCAGCCAATGAGCAGGAACGTTTAATGGAACTGCTCCGCTATGAAGTGCTCTATACCCAATATGAAGAAGATTTTGACCAGATTGTACAATTGGCATCCTCCATTTGTAAAACGCCCATCTCAACCATAACATTGCTTGACGCACACAAACAATGGTTCAAAGCAAAAATAGGTATTGAGAATACCGATGGAGACCGCGATACTTCTTTTTGTGGTCACGCGATCCATCAGTCTGACATTATGGAAGTAGAAGACGCACTTATTGATGAACGCTTTTCTGATAATCCACTGGTGCTGGGTGATCCCAAAATAAGGTTTTATGCAGGATGTCCGTTGGTTAGTCCGGAAGGTTATGCACTGGGAACACTTTGTGTTATCGATAATGTACCTCGTTCTCTCACGGAAGAACAAAAACTAACCCTTCGCATTCTTGGAAACCAGGTAATGAAATTATTTGAGCTACGGTTGAAAAATAAAGAAGCATTGATCAGGAGCCAGCTCATCGAAGAGCAGAAACGAAAATTAGAAGAATCGAAGACGATACAGCATAAGATCATTTCAATTATTGCACACGATGTAAGAGGACCGGTTGCTTCTGTAAAAGCAATGATTGAGCTCACCAAAGAAAGCGGTTTGTCGGAAGAAGAGACAGCGGAATTATTGGGATTGCTCGACAAGCAGTTGGATGGTACTCTGGATATGCTGACCAACCTGGTGGAATGGGGAAGTATACTGTTGCAGAAAGAAAAACCTGATATAGGGCAAGTGGCTGTAGCAGCGTTGGCCGATAAAATTATCAGTAACCTTCAGCCCTTTGCAAGCGCAAAAAATAATACAATTGTTAACCTGGTAAATGTCAACTGCCGGGTACAGGCCGATGAAAATACACTCAGGTTTATCATACGCAATATCATCAGCAATGCCAATAAATTTACCAGTTCAGGAACAATTGCTATTACCTGTGAAACGATGGATGAGCAAAAAATAAGGATCTCAATAGCCGATACGGGTTGTGGTATGACTGATGAAATATTGCAACAATTGTTTAATCCTGCCAAACGACAGAGTCGTGAAGGTGCACATAAAGAAAAGGGAAGTGGTTTGGGGCTGATCCTCGCAAAAGAATTTGCAGAAGCCATGCAAATAAGCATGAGTGTTATTAGTGAGCAGGATAAGGGTACCAGTTTTCATTTAACATTACAGGCTGCCTGATCTAACAATTGCCCTATCCTGTAGTCGTTGCTCGAGAAAAAAATACACTTATCTATTTTAGTAGTAAGTAATGTTTCGAAGAGCCATACCAGGCTTTATCTTTCTATCAATTTTCTTGATGTGTAAAGCCGCCCGTACCAGTTATAGTCTATTGTTTGTATGGGGGTACATTTTTCTTATACCTGTATTTAGTACAGGAGAGAATAAAGACCGAAACGCAAAACCTGGTGTATAAATGTCAGATAAACGCAACGCTTATGGGGGCTATTTTGTATGGATCGCTTTTTTTACACTAGCCATTTTGAAGGAACCTCGGGCACAGCTCTCTTCTTTACAACAAAGGGCGGCTGATTCCATGCGATTACGCTATCTGAATGATCAATATATTCAATCATGGATCAAGTCTGACACGGCAACCTATAACCGTTTGTTGTGGGCGGATGAATTTGTACACCTGAGTGCCGCGAAAGGAAAATTGCTGACAAAAAAAGAATTAGCTCCCGTATTTGGCGCCAAACGGTTTGATCAGATCGACTTCTTTTATGCGGATAGTGTAATCGTCAGGTTGATTGCAGATTCGGTAGCGTTTATTTATGCAGTTACACCTTACCGGGAAAAAGGAGCATCTGCTGTAGAATACAGCCGGTATAATGATGTATATATTAAATATCCGGAAGGGTGGAAATGCGTGGCAGCCAATACAGTAAACATAGCGCTTTCGAATTTCAGGCTCCCTGAAATAAAGGCGCTTCATTCTTCCCTTCAACAAACATCATCACATACGCTTGTAAAAACAGCAGCAGCAATATTGCAACTGAATCAACAGTGGGTGAAGGCATTTGCTAAAAATGATCAGGTTTTTCTGGCAGAAAATGGTACTGAAAAAAGCTGGATCACTTATCCGGATGGAAGCCTTGAAAAGGGAAACCCGAAAGCCTTCAGAAGACTGATGATACCCGCATTCAAGGATAGTATTGTAAATGAAACCGTGTTCTTTCACCGGAAAGATTTTGCTATAGTCAGGAATGTGTTACTGTTAACAGTTGATCATGCTAAAACG
>DPWF01000078.1:0-2476 GCA_003526435.1 Chitinophagaceae bacterium
AAAACCAAGACTCTCTCCTGCTTCTACAGCTGGCCTGGTTAAAATAATTCTTTTAATTTCTTTATTTTTCAATGCTCTTACTGCCAAGGCTACAGCTGTATAGGTTTTACCGGTACCAGCCGGACCAATGGCAAAAACGATATCGTTTTTATCAGCAGCAGTGACCATTTTTTTCTGGTTCTGGGTACGGGCACGAACGGTTTTACCATTCGGACCAAAAACCAGGATATCATTGGGATTGCGGTCTACAAAATTATCAACCGTTTCAGCATCGTCTCCGCCTAATATCTGTTCAAAATAATTCTCGCTGAGGTGACCATTTCTTTCGAGGTACTGAATAATAAGATCAATTTTCTCTTTTGCTGATTCAATCTGTTCCGGGGCCCCGCTTAGTTTAATTTGTGTCCCGCGGGAGAGGATCTTTAATAATGGGAATTTCTTTTTCAGCAAATCTAACTTTCCGTTGTTTACGCCAAAGAATTCGATGGGGTTAACGGTTTCGAGGTTAATGATTGTCTCTGTCAAATCTGTTTCTGTTTTAGGTTCACGGAATCATGGAATACTTAACCAAACCATCCTTCTCAAATTTAATTTGTTATGTATGAGAATTCCTAACACATATTATGCACAGGTGTGGATAGGTTACTCCATCAAATTTCCTGAATTGCCTTACAGGCTGGTGTGAAGATTCTGTGAAGTTTTAGGAAGGAGTGGTGAATAGTGAGTAGGTAGTAGTGAATATGACGAAAACCACCTCATCAACTGACGACTCACTCCTTACAATGCTTTCAACGCTGCGATAGTAGCTATCGGATCCTGGGAACGGAAAACGGTATTGCCTGCAACCAGTACATCGGCACCTGCATTGAGGATCGATTTTGCATTGTCGAGTGTAACACCTCCATCTATTTCAATATGCGTATGCAGATTTTTTTCTGTGATCATTTTCCTGAGGGTACGAATTTTTTCCAGTGTTTGTGGAATGAATTGCTGTCCACCAAAACCAGGGTTAACACTCATGAGGCAAACCAGGTCAATATCATGTAAAACATCGGTCAGTAAATGAACTGGTGTGTGTGGATTCAATGCAACACCTGTTCTCATACCCAGCGATTTAATCTGCTGCAGGTTGCGATGTAAATGTGTACAGGCTTCGTAGTGAACGGTAAGAATATCAGCCCCTGCTTTTTTGAAAGCCTCAGCATATTTCTCAGGTTCCACAATCATCAGGTGTACATCACAGATTTTAGTGGTGGCCTTTCTGATATGTTCAATAACGGGTAATCCAAAACTAATATTAGGTACAAAAGAACCATCCATCACATCCAGGTGAAACCAGTCGGCCTTGCTTTCATTGAGCATGGCACAGTCTTTATGCAGGTTTAAAAAATCGGCACTCAGTAAAGATGGGGCTATGATGGGCATAATTGATATTTAAAGTTGCAAAACTGCTGTATTTTAATGGCCTGCACGAATATTTTATTACACATTTTTTGTGGCTCATGAACCCAGTCTCTTCAAAGCTTCACTGGCTTCCTGAATGGCGGGGTCAAGTACCAATGCTTTCTGGTATTGCAATTTGGCTTTTTCTTTTTCTCCTTTTGCTTCAAAACATTTAGCCAGCCAGTAACTGGCATCGGCATAAGTAGGTCTTACTTCCAGCGCTTTCTCAAAAATGCTGATGGCTTTATCGGGTTGTTTGGTCTCATAAAACAGGAACCCTTTTTCCATATAGGCTTCCATATATTGGTAATCGTTACCAATACAACGATCAAAAGAAGCCATTGCTTTTACGATCTCACCTGTTCTGGCAAAATACACACCTTTAATAAAGCTGGCATGTGCCAGGTATTCACGTCCTAATCTGAATGATTCCACTTCATCACAAATCTCAATGGCCTGTATATTCTTTTTTTCTGCCAGTAAATTGGCCATACCCAGCAGCGCATCGGGTGAGGGGTAAATGCGGGCCGCTATCTGGTAACAACGCAATGCCATAGTTGTGTCCATGGCTTTTTCGCTCAGTTGTGCCTTGTGAAACCAGATACCGAAATTGGCACTGTCTCTTTTGATCAATGAATCCATTTGTGCCAATGCCAGTGGTAATGCACCGGCACTATCGAGCGCATTTACTAATTGCACCCTTAGCGAAATACTGTCGGGGTATTGGTTTACAGCCTTGTATAATATTTTAGCCTGTGCAGGTATTTCAGCCTCATGCTCCACCAGCTTTTTCTCCTGCTGCCGGCAGGCTGTGAATAAAAACAATACTATGATCGGGGTCCATTTCATACTGCAAACATACTACAGCATGCGCTTTTGAATGGAAACCATCTGTTGTAAGCATGTGAAAAATGAATGAATACTAGTATGGCAGGCCGTCATTTACTTTAATAGCATGACAATTCTTTGACAATTAAAGAGAGCGATTCTGGATACTTTTGCGCCAGATTTTTTTGTATGAAAAGAATAATAT
>DPWF01000078.1:2504-3022 GCA_003526435.1 Chitinophagaceae bacterium
AGCATAACTGTTGCACTGGCACAGCCTGCATTCAGCGATTCCGTTCATTTTGCAGGTGAAAAACATTTCAGTAATGTTCAGCAACTCACTTTCGGTGGCGATAATGCAGAAGCCTACTGGAGTTATGACGGTAAGTATATCATCTTTCAAAAAACATATGCCAAAGAAGGTATACCCTGCGACCAGATCTATATTGGCAAAGTGCCTACAAAACCAGGTGAAAAATTTACGCCTAAGCTGGTAAGCACCGGGAAGGGTAGAACCACCTGTGCCTATTTTTTGCCCGATGGTAAACACATCATCTACGCATCAACACATTTGGGTAGCAGTGAATGTCCGCCAACACCCGATCGTGCCAAATATGGTAATCGTTATATCTGGCCATTGTACAGCAGCTACGATATTTTTATGGCCGATACCAGTGGAAAAATTGTAAAGCAACTCACTACTGCAAAAGGATATGATGCAGAAGCAACCCTCTCACCCGACGGAAAAAAAATGATCTATTGCAGTGATAA
>DPWF01000265.1 GCA_003526435.1 Chitinophagaceae bacterium
GGGCCCACATCGCCCGTTTGGCCCATTTTACGGCCGTCGTATCGAGGATATGTGAATGTTTTTTCCAGTTCACCAGGTCGGTGGAAGAAAATGCATCAAAATAAACCTGCGCATTGTATTTGGCACTGTACGTGGGAAATATCCAGAACCGGTTTTCAAAAAAACGGACTTCCGGATCGGCATACCAGCCTTCGAAAAGCGGGTTGACGGAAGTGGTGCGGGTGGTTGCTTTTTGCGGGCCCGAACAGGCGAGGCTGCTCAAAAAAATGCAGCCGAAAAAAAGTAAGGCGTTTTTCATGGGGTAAACATAAAAAGAAATTGGGGGAAGTGGGTTGGGGGGATTTTATGAATACAGCCCACAGGCAGTATGGACAGCCATCAGGACGGTCCTTAATGGTGACCTGTAGAATTATCGGCTTTTGATGAGAAGTGCAGCGAGGTATTTAATTATTTGGTGGGGTTGGCGGAACGGGGCGGCGGCGGCGTAAGGGGAGGATAAGGCGTATTACAAGGGAGCATGTAAAGGTATGGACCTTTTCATTTTTTTATGCCCTGCCATCTGTTATATCTTCGACACAACCGAACAAAAATATATTTATACGCTTATTTCGCTATAAGCACCCGGTGTGAACCGAGGCACACAAAAACATAAAAATACCAGATCTTCATTACCAGTATTTGTAATTTGCTGGGGTGTACCTGCTGGCACATATACAATATCTCCACTTGCCACCTGGCCTGCGACTTCATGATTTACGTACATTTCGCCCGTGCCCTGAAGAATATAATACCACTCAGCAGTGCCCTGTAAACTGTGTTTTTGGGTGGTTATACCTGGTTCAACCCTCGCATGTGCCATTGACGCTTCTGGTCGGTCCATCTGGTTAAAGACTTCCGTAATATAACATTGTTCTGCCGTAAAGAATTCCGTTTCAGGATTCGTCCGCCAAATAAAATGGTTATTCCTAGTCTGCTGACTCGTATAGATATTTCTAATAATTTCAGCCTCAGCGTCCCAAATAATGATAATTTTAGTCCATTCACGCCAACATAACCTTACTAATAGCAGCATTACAAGGCCAATAAGTAAAGATAATCCAAAACTGAAAACAGTTAGTTGCGGGTTGATTGAATAACCAACACTCAATGTACTGATATCATGTGCAAGAATAAGCAGCCATGTAATCACAGGGGTGAACAATGGGTAACGCCCCATACGGTTGGTAAAATTACGTACCCTTCGTCTGAAATTTATCTCTGCTATATTTTTGCCTGACTCCAATCCAAAGACGTACTCATTGATACTTTGAGGGACATTCAAAACTTGCCGCATTGATAACATCTGATAAAAATCGAGACGGTTTATTTTGCGTTGTTCTGCTACTTTAAAAATCAGTCGAAGATTTTTACGCTCCCTACTCAAGCTATAAAAAAGTAAAAATAAAATAGCAGAGAAAGAAACAGCGCTCACCAGGCTGAGCCAATTGACGTCAAACGTAACACCCAAAACAGGCATTCTTACTAAAAGGGTATTTTCGATACGAGTACGATCATACTGCAGTAACAATGCATCCAGTTCCTTACGACCTGTCATACTCATCCTCGATGCTGTGCTAATTGCCCGCTGCAGAGCAACAATGTCTATTTTGCTAAAATTGATGGTCGAATCGGGCTTAATTAAGTGCTTAGGGAAACTGAGGTTAATATATTCAGGCACTTCCCCTTCAAGTATGATGCCATTTTGAGCCAATAATGCATTGAATTCGCCCCACTGAAATACATTAGGTTTGACTACTTTTACCTGATTATTTGTAGCGGAATCGGTGTCGTTTTTACTTGCATCTGTATGCTGAAATACGACAAAAGATTTAATGGAGTCATCCGGAAAAACAATCCAGTAGTAAACATTATGGAGTGATTCTATACGGCTGCTGAACCAGTTATGTTCTTTACGCAAAGAGTTGAATAATCCGAGACCGGCTACAATAGTTGCAGTCATCAAAAGTGCAATAATACTACGGCTGCGGGATGCGCCATCGCCTACCGCGTCAATATAGTTATCAAATTTAATCAATTCTGAAGAATTATGTTGGTTAGACATGGTTAAAAATCTTATGGGTTAAGAGCAATCAGAAGGATACTAGAATTAACGATAGTATCCTTCCTCCGGAGTCAGATTTAATCATCTACCGGAGGAAGGTACAAACATCCATTTTTATTCTTTGAACCGCTTATTGTAGTAAACGGCATAATCGCTCAGTTTTCGAAGGCAGATGTTTTCATTGTTCGTCCTGACAAACAGCACTTCCTCCTCATGATGTCTGTCATTTTTCTTCATAAAAACCGGTGTCAGGGAAGGGTCACAATCTATCCTTACAATACACTTATTTTCAACCACTTCAGTTTCAACATGGACCAATGGGAGACATGCTTTCCCTAAAAACTGGCTGACTTGCTGTTCCAGCCGGAGGGTCCAGATATCCCGCAAATTTGCAGTCGCTTTCACTCCTGTAACCCTGCCGCTATCGTCTACCCCGAGCAAAATTGTACCACCCTTGGCATTGAGCATGGCTGCAATAGTTTCAGTAATTTTATCATAATGAAGGACAGCATCTGATTTCTTAAATTCGACGGTTTCACTTTCACCACGTCTGATCAACTCTCTTGCGCTCAGTGGAATATCCTCATCAAAGTAAGTTACCATATGACGTGCCAGTGCGTGAATTACCTTCTGGCGAATATTTACAGGAAGCCTGCCATTTTCAAATACATCTTCCTTTTTGAAACGGAGCAATTCTGCTTTTTCAAGCACAATAGCACTACCGGTGCGCCGCCGCTCGTCGAACATGGCTACTTCACCGAGAATATCGCCAGCCCGAAGTTTTTTCCGTTTCCGGTTCTTGAGCCTCACAAGCAAACAACCTGAAAGGACTACAAAGAATTCATCTCCCGGGTCGCCAAGAGCAAAAATTTCTTCTTCCAGTTCAAATATTTTTGTTTCGGCAAGTGATTGCAGGGTGATCTTCTCAGCGACAGAAAGTGTTTCAAAGACCTGACATAAGTCGAGGCAACTGTTTAATACTTGTATTTGGTTCATAATAAATATTTTAAGTTGACTTAGATTTTAATATTAGTGTTATTCATGACAAATCCGATAAAAGGTTTGCCCGATTGTACAGTCACGTCTTCATTAGGAAATTTGCCTTTAAAGATTTGTTCCTGACCCAGCAGACTCACCATTGTACCATCAACGCTTTGCGCAGCGGTAACTTCGATAGTGATTTCTTCAGGATAGTTGAAAGAGGTTGGTTCAATCGCTTTTACCCGACCGAAAGCCATTGCTCCGGTTCTGATTACCGGTACACCATCAATCTCTACATTAGTTCTTACCCTAAAATTGACGATCTGACCAACTGTGGCTTTTCCAGATTCCACTAATTCTGTCATTTCAAGGTGCACCAATGTGCCTGCTGGCAGTTCAAGTGCGTTGTTGGCATCAACATCCCAAACATTGACTTTCAAAGGGTGAAATGCGCTTGCGGCCTGAACCTGCATGCTGGTTAAAACAAAAAAGAAAACAGAAATAAAGATGGATTTCATGACTTTAAGATTTAATGTGAATAATTTTGCTGTTCACATTTAAGTGGATTTTTTTTACGCCGGTACCCATGGGAATTTCAAAAAATAAGATGATCAATGATGGGTACCCCGTATCCCTATTCTCCACTTATTAATATCACTTATCTTCAATATGTTAAAAAACACCATACTGATTAGGTACCTTTTGATTACAGTATTAGGCCTTTTAATGAGCTATTCGGCTTCAGGAATGCAGCGTGACAGCCTTTCCCCGGCCGCCAAAGGACAGCTGATTGCAGCGGCACGTACCGTAAAACTTCAGCGGGGAACTGAAATAACCTTAAGACTGGATGAACCTGTAAAAAGTCAGAATGCATACCTTAACAAAATCGTGCAGATGTCGGTCTACGGAGATATCATTATTGATAATGACATTATTATAAACACTAACCTCTCTGCTGAAGGAGTCATTACTGAGTTAGAAGAACCCAAAG
>DPWF01000077.1:0-2339 GCA_003526435.1 Chitinophagaceae bacterium
ATACACCATCATGCGTAATATTTTTATCAATAACTACCGCAGGAAAAGCAAGCAGGCAACTATTTTCGACAGTACACCCAACGAGTTTTTACTCAACATCAACCAGGGAGCAGTTGCCAATGAAGCCATAGCCAATATCAATTTAAAAGAGGTAAAAGAAGCAATACACAACCTGCCAGACATTTTCAGGAACCCTTTCCTGCTATATTTCGACGGATTTAAATACCATGAAATTGCTGAAATGCTCGACGAACCCCTTGGTACCATTAAGAGTCGCATACATTTCGCACGGAAGCTGCTCAAAAACCAATTGCAACGGTATTAAGTTTTTTATCTAATTTTCTAACGAGTGAGCAAATCTGTTATCATCATAGGAAGCGGTTTCGCCGGTCTTTCTGCTGCCTCTTTTATGGCAAAAGCAGGATGGAAAGTAACTGTTGTGGAAAAACATGCCACACCTGGTGGCAGGGCGCGTCAGTTTTCTGAAGCAGGTTTTAGTTTTGATATGGGCCCCAGTTGGTACTGGATGCCTGATGTATTCGAAAGGTATTTTAAACAGTTTGGGAAATCGGTTACCGATTACTATCAGTTAAAAAGACTAGATCCCTCTTATCGTGTTTACTGGCCGGATGGGCCGGTAGATATTCCGGCATCGTACAAGGAATTACAATCATTATTTAATACCATTGAGGCAGGGAGTGGCGAAAAACTGGATTTATTTTTAAAAGAAGCGGCATACAAATATGATGTAGGTATCCATAAACTGGTGCATAAACCAGGACAGTCTTTCACTGAATTTCTTGATTGGGAGCTGATTACCGGTGTATTTAAGCTTGATGTTTTCAGCTCTATCAAATCGCATGTTGCTAAATATTTTTCGCATCCCAAGCTCCGTGAACTCATGGAATTTCCTGTGTTGTTCTTAGGCGCATTACCGGAAAACACACCGGCATTGTATAGCCTGATGAACTACGCCGATATTAAAGGAGGTACATGGTATCCGGAAGGAGGTATGTACAAGGTTGTTCAGGCGATGTATGATCTTGCTCTTGAGTTAGGCGTAGAATTTCAGTTCAACCAGAATGTACAGGAAATACGTATCCAGCAGCATGCTGCCCGGCAGGTAATAACGCAGGATCGCATATTTGAAGCTGAAGTAATTATAGGTGGCGCAGACTATCATCACATTGAGATGAACCTCTTGCCCGAAGCGTTCCGTACTTATACCCCCGCCTATTGGAGCAAACGTGTTATGGCCCCCAGTTGTTTATTGTATTATGTCGGACTGAATAAACGACTCAAAAATATAAGACATCATAGTTTATTCTTTGATACCTCTTTTGAAGTGCATGGGAAAGAAATTTATACAACGAAAGAGTGGCCATCGGATCCGTTGTTTTATATGTGTGCCACATCGGTAACAGATGTTACAGTGGCCCCTGATGGTTGCGAAAACCTATTCCTCCTGATACCCGTAGCCACAGGTCTGAGCGATGATTCACCTGAAAGGAGGCAATTTTATTTTGACAAGGTAATCAGGAGGCTGGAACAACACACAGGACAAACGGTAAAAGATGCCATCGTATACCAGAAATCCTTCGCCCATAGTGATTTCGTATCTGAATACAATGCTTTTCGGGGAAATGCGTATGGTTTAGCGAACACTTTGAGGCAAACTGCTGTTTTAAAACCGGCATGCAGGAGTAAAAAAGTAAATAACCTTTTTTATACCGGTCAGTTAACTGTTCCAGGTCCGGGTGTGCCGCCCAGCCTGATTAGTGGAGAAGTGGTAGCAGGCGAAGTTTTAAAAATATTTGGATAAATTAATTACCTATATCGCAGGTGGAACCTGTGAACAAACCAACAACCCATGATCGCACTGTTTCATGAAGTAAGTCAGGATTGCAGCAGGATCACAACGGAAAAATACAGTACGAGTTTCTCGTCTGCAATCCGGTTGTTACATAAGGACCTGCGCACACCCGTTTTTAATATTTATGGGTTTGTGCGCTTTGCAGATGAGATTGTAGACAGTTTTCATGAATATGACAAAGCTGCATTGTTGGCAGAATTTAAAGCAGCTACTTATGATGCCCTCAACAAAGGCATCAGTATGAACCCCATTCTTCATAGCTTTCAATTAACCGTAAGGCAGTATAAAATAGATAAAGAGCTGATAGATGCATTTTTATACAGCATGGAACTGGATCTGAACCAGCGTAAATACGATCGTGCAGGATACGAACAATACATATATGGAAGCGCAGAAGTGGTAGGACTTATGTGCCTTTTTGTTTTTTGTGATGGAGATCGGCAGATGTATGAACAACTGAAACGAC
>DPWF01000077.1:2348-7102 GCA_003526435.1 Chitinophagaceae bacterium
TGCAGCTTTTCAGAAAGTGAATTTCCTCCGCGATTTAAAAGCAGATTATGAAGGGCTCGAAAGAGTTTATTTTCCCGGATGCGATTTCAGGAACTTTACTGTAGCAGATAAACAGGCAATTGAGGAAGATATTCAGCGCGATTTTAATCATGCATATGAAGGTATTCTCAGGTTACCCATGAAATCCCGCTTCGGAGTGTATGTGGCTTACAAATATTATCTCTCCCTTTTTAAAAAAATAAAGAAAGTAAGGCCACAGAAAATAATGGAAGAAAGGATAAGAATACCAGACTATGGGAAAATGTTTATCCTGGCTAAAGCAGGCATTCGCAGTCATTTTAATTTACTCTGAGCTCAGTAAGAGAACACTTATTTTTATGGTATGGAACAAGTGATATTGGTAAACGAACAGGATGAAGTACTGGGCGTAATGGAAAAAATGGAGGCACATGAAAAAGCGTTATTGCATCGTGCATTCAGTGTGTTTGTTTTTAATGAAAAGCATGAACTGTTATTACAGAAAAGAGCCATCACCAAATACCATAGTGGTGGCTTGTGGACCAATACCTGCTGTAGCCACCCACGTCCCGGAGAGCCGATAGAACTAGCTGCCGCACGAAGACTTAAGGAGGAAATGGGATTTACTACAGACCTGTCGAAAGCATTTTCGTTTACCTATAGTGCCGCATTCTCCAACGGATTAACAGAGCATGAATTTGACCATGTATTTACAGGTAGGTACCATGGCGACATTCATATTAATCGGGAAGAAGTAGAAACTTATGCTTTCCGTTCATTACAGGAAATCGCATCTTTGCTGGAACAGGAACCCGAATCATTTACGGCTTGGTTTCATATTGCTTTCCCTAAGGTTCGGGATTGGTACCTGGTGAACCATAAATCATAACTGATGCATGCAAAACCTTCAGCCATAATCATAGGTGCAGGTGTAGCTGGTCTTGCAGCCGCTATCAGGCTTGCCGTACAGGGTTTTGAAGTAAAAGTATTTGAACAGGCCGATCATCCGGGCGGCAAACTGGGTTATTTTGAAACAGAAGGGTATCATTTCGATACAGGCCCCAGCCTTTTTACCCAACCAGCCAATATCGAAGAACTTTTTACTTTGGCAGATGAACCGGTTGAAGATTATTTCCACTACAGAAAAATGCCGGACTCCTGTTTTTATTTCTATGAAGATGGAACAGTTATCCATGCTTCAGCCGAACCTGAAAAATTTGCTGATGAATTGTATCAGAAAACCGGCGAACCAATTGAACAGGTAAAAAAATACCTTTCAACATCTGAAAAACTGTATGAAAAGGTAGCCAATGTTTTTCTCAACCATTCGCTGCATAAAAAGTCGACTTTATGGAAAGCGCCTATTGGTAAGGCCCTAAGAACGGTAAGGCCATTGCATATGTTTAGTAGCCTGCACCAGTTAAATGCCAGCCATTTCAAGCAACAGAAAGTTGTGCAGTTATTCAACAGATACGCTACTTATAACGGTAGTAACCCATATAAAGCGCCGGGTATGCTGAGTCTTATTCCGCATCTTGAACACAATGAGGGAACTTACTACCCGGAAGGCGGAATGATCAGTATTACCAAAGCCTTATATAAACTGGCCGAAAAAAAAGGGGTACAATTTTTTTTCAACCAGCCTGTAGAGAGAATCATCAGGTACAATCAACGTGTTGCAGGGGTAGTAGTGAATGGAAAAAATGTACCGGCTTCAGTTGTGGTAAGTAATGTAGATGTGTATTTCACATATCTGCGTTTGCTGAATGATCATGAAACGGCAAAAAAAATACTAAAACAGGAACGCAGCAGCAGTGCACTGATTTTTTACTGGGGTATTAAAAAAGAATTTACTCAGTTGGGATTACACAATATTTTTTTCAGCGAACAGTATGAAAAAGAGTTTGATCACATTTTCAGGTTGAAAAAAGTTTTTTCAGATCCAACGGTATACATCAATATTACTTCTAAATGCGAGCCAGGCAAGCAGGCGCCCGCTGGAAAGGAAAACTGGTTTGTGATGGTGAATGTTCCGGCTAATGTGGGCCAGGATTGGGAAAAAATGAAAGAAGCCTGTCGTTCATTGATCATTGAGAAGCTGAGTCGTATGCTGAAAACGGATATTGCTTCACTTATTGAAACAGAAAATATACTGGACCCGGTTTTAATTGAATCGAAAACAGGTTCATACCAGGGTTCATTGTATGGCACAAGCTCCAATTCGCGAATGGCCGCTTTTATGCGACATCCCAATTTCTCCCGGCAGATTCAAGGATTGTATTTTGTAGGAGGAAGTGTTCATCCCGGAGGAGGAATACCTTTGTGTTTGAAAAGCGCCGCTATTATGGCGAAGCTGGTACAGCATGATCAGCAAAAAAAGAAACATCAGTGAACCGTTACAAATTAAGCATATCGGTATTCATCGCTATCCTCTTTCATGTAAGCGGGTTGATTGGTATGCTTTTTACGGAGCATAAAGAATGGTTTATTACCAATACACCATTGAATTTATTGATCATGTTTCTATTGTTGTTATGGAACCAGCCAAAGCCAAATAAATTCTTTATTCTTTTTGTACTGGCAGCATTTTTAACGGGCATGGGTACAGAAATGATTGGTGTGAATACGGGAAAATTGTTTGGCTGTTATAGTTATGGCTCAGTATTGGGGCCACATTTGAATGGCGTACCCTGGCTTATTGGAATTAACTGGTTTGTGATGGTGTATTCTTCGGGTGTAATCATGCACTTGTTACATGAATGGATCAGGAACAAATACGAGGAGTCGGGAGCACATCTTTCCCAAAAACTAATTACCTTCTCACTGGTACTGGATGGAGCTTTGCTTACTGTTTTTTTCGACTGGGTAATGGAGCCCGCGGCTGTTCAATTGGGTTTCTGGCAATGGGAGGGCGGAGAAATACCTTTTTATAACTATCTCTGCTGGTTCCTGATCAGTGCAGCATTATTATGGTTGTTCAGGTATCTGCGGTTCGAAAAGGCCAACCATTTTGCGGTACATTTGTTTATTATTCAACTATTATTTTTTTTAATCCTAAGATGGTATTCATAATATGTTGATTTATATCCTCATAACACTGGTCACTTTTTGTATCATGGAAGCTATTACCTGGCTTACGCACCGGTTTGTGATGCATGGCTTTCTATGGTACCTGCATGAAGATCATCACCAGAAAGGGCCTGGATTTTTTGAAAAGAACGATGCTTTTTTTATCATTTTCGCCATCCCCAGTTGGTTATGTATTATGTTAGGCAGCATGAATCAGGTATATTGGGTGGTAAGTATTGGCGCAGGTATTGCATTGTATGGATTTGCTTATTTTCTGGTGCATGAAATTATTATTCATCAAAGAATAAAATTGTTTACAAGAAGTAATAATCGCTATATCAAAGCCATACGATGGGCGCATAAAATGCACCATAAGCATCTCGATAAGCACGAAGGAGAAAGTTTCGGGATGCTGATCGTGGCCAAAAAATACTGGGATAAAGTGCGTAAAGATGAACAACTAAGAAAACACTAACTACTGACTACTCACCATCCACCATTGACCATTCACGCCCATTACGATTATATCATCTCCGGCTCTGGTTGCGCAGGCTTAAGTTTATTGATGCGCATGATGAAAAATCCTTTTTTTGATGATAAGAAAATATTAGTTGTAGATAAGGTTCCTAAAACAGCAAACGACAGAACCTGGTGTTTTTGGGAGCGGGGAGATGGATTGTTTGAATCACTTGTTCATCGTCAATGGCAGGAAGTAGACTTCTACTCAACATATTTTTCAGGCACTTTACCCCTTTCGCCCTACAGGTATAAGATGATCCGGGGTATTGATTTTTATCAGCATATACAAACGCTGGCAAAAGAAAGAAGTAATATTCATTTTTTATACGAGCCTGTAATAGCAACAGGAACTAAAAACAACACGGCTTTTGTTGAATTGGCATCAGGTACTTATACGGCTGAATATGTATTCAACAGTATTTTATTTCAACAGCCCGAAATTCGTAAAGGGGAGTATATGCTTCTTCAGCATTTTAAGGGTTGGGTAATTGAAACAGAATCGCCTGTTTTTAACCCAGACAAAGCCACATTCATGGATTTCAGAGTATCGCAGGAAGAGGGAACAACTTTTATGTATGTGTTACCATTGTCACCCACATCTGCCTTGGTTGAATATACATTGTTTACTGAAAATTTGTTGCCACAGGAAAAATATACGACTGAGCTTGNNAAAACATATCTTGGTGTTGAAAGGTATACTATTGAACACGAAGAGTTTGGTATTATCCCTATGACTAACCATGTATTCCCATCTGCAAGAGGAAAAGTAATTTATATAGGGATAGCAGGAGGACAGGCAAAAGGAAGCAGTGGATATGCTTTTCAGTTTATCCAGAAAAAAACGGCGGCTATTGTGGCCAATCTGGTTCAGCATCGTTTCCCTTCACAGCCAATAAGTTTGTCGGAAAGAAAATTCAGGTTCTACGATTCAGTGTTACTGAATGTACTTCATCACCGAAAATTAAATGGCGACAGGGTATTTGCTGCCATTTTTCAGAAGAATCCGCCGGAAAGGGTATTAAGGTTTCTCGACAATGAGAGCAGTATTTGGGAAGACCTGCAAATCATGAACAGTGTACCTACGGGTATTTTCCTCAAAGCAGCCATGCAAGAGTTATTCCACTGACTTTAATTGGTTTCTATTATTT
>DPWF01000077.1:7169-7476 GCA_003526435.1 Chitinophagaceae bacterium
AGGTTCGATTCCTGACGAGGCCACAAAAAATGTAAGAAGCAGGATTGAATATCCTGTTTTTTTGTTTAATGGATAGGGTGATACACAAAATCTTAAGACTTAGCTTTAGATTCAGGTTCTCCGCCGCGGCGGATGGCGAGGCCACAAACAAGGATCAAGGTACAAGAAGCAGGACTAAGGGTTCTGCTTTCTGCTTTATAGAGATATCAAAGACACATTCAATTTGCCTTACATAAACCTGAACTTTTCCTCTTCAATATCAAGCTGGTGTAAATACTTGCGGATAATGTCTTCATCGAAATGAGGG
>DPWF01000143.1 GCA_003526435.1 Chitinophagaceae bacterium
ACTACCGTTTTGCATTAAGTACCGTTCGGGTACATAAAGCTGCATCGGCCATCAAGTTCGGGAAAATGTGGGAAGCAGGCTGGGATATACGCCGCGCCTGGATTTTGCTGAAAGACAATAAAAAAGCTTTTCCCCGTTTTATACCGGATGACCTGATGTATGGTACCCTGCAAACCATGATTGGTACCATCCCCAAAGGATATAAATGGCTGGCCAGTGTTTTAGGCATGCGCGGCTCTGTGACGGAAGGTTTAAAAACGGTACACGCTTTTGTAAACAGCAGCGACCCTTCTGCAAAAATATTGGCCAATGAGGCTCATTTCATCTATCCATATCTGCTCTTTTATATGGACAACAAAAAAGATGAAGCGCTTGCTTTTATCCAGCAAAAAAAACTGGATCTTGTCAACAATCATTTACATGGCTGGATGGCCGCTAATCTCAGTCTTAACAATAAACAATCACCATTCACGCAGCAAATTGTTCAAAACCGCAATCATTCCAACGAATACCTTGATATACCCATCTGGGATTTTGAAATGGGTTTTGTAAAAATGTACCAGCTCAAACCAGAAGAAGCCATCCCCTATTTTGAACGTTTCTTACAAAAATTCAAGGGTAATTTTTATGTAAAAGATGTGTACGATAAAATAAGGCTTTGTTATTATTTACAGGGAAATACAACAGCCGCTGAAAAAGCAAGACAACTGGTATTGTCCAAAGGCAATACAGATTCTGATGCCGATAAAAAAGCAATGAAAGATGCCAAAGCCAATTACTGGCCCAATCTCCTGCTACTAAGGGCCCGTTTGTTAAGTGATGGTGGTTATCATCGTGAGGCCCTTGCATTATTACATGGAAAAGCTGAAACTGATTTTGATAAAGAAGAAGACAAACTGGAATATGTATATCGGGCTGCACGCATTTATGATGACCTGGGGAGAGAAAACGATGCCATCAACGCCTACCTTGCTGCTATCAGACTGGGTGAATTCAGGAAAGAATATTATGCTGCACGTGCGGCGGTTCAATTAGCACAGATATACGAAGCAAAGGGACAAAAATCGCTTGCCATACAGTATTACCAACGTTGTCTTGACATGGGCGACCATGAATATAAAAACTCCCTCGACCAACGCGCCAAATCGGGGATATTGAGATGCAAAGGTGAATAGTCTTTTGTATAAATTGCAGGAGGAAAGGAGACATCATAGATGTCAGGAGGAAAATACTGACTACTCACTATTCACCATTGACTATTCACGATTGACAAAACCAATGCTCACAAAGCTTCACATACAGAACTACGCCATCATTGATGAGATCGAGATTAACTTCTCCGGTAACCTGAATATTATAACAGGTGAAACAGGTGCAGGTAAAAGCATATTGATGGGTGCACTGAGTCTTATATTGGGCGAAAGAGCCGACAGCTCTGTTTTGGTAAACAGCTCAAAAAAATGTTTTATTGAGGGCGTATTTCATACGCATCATAAACCCGAGGTATTGTCTTTTCTGCAACAATATGAACTCGATGCAGACGATGAGCTGGTGCTGCGAAGGGAGATTGCGGCCAACGGAAAATCGAGGGCCTTTATCAATGATACTCCTGCCACTGTTCAGCAATTAAAACAATTGGCTTCTTTACTGGTAGATCTTCATCAACAATTTGACACACTTGAATTGGGCGACAGCGATTTTCAACGCGAAGTACTCGACGCGCTGGCAGGTAATGAGCCTGTATTGAACGAGTTCAGAAAAATATTTCAGCAGTGGCAGTTAATAGCTAAAGAATTAGAACTGTTGAAGGATCAGAAAAATGCCTTTACCAAAGAAGCCGATTACCACCAGTTTTTATTTGACGAACTGAATGAATTAGCATTCAGAGAAAACGAACTGGAAGAACTGGATCAGGAACTGAAAGTATTGAGCAGTGCCGAAGGCATTAAATCGGCCCTGAATAAAGTATTCTACGAATTGCGTGAAAGCGAACAACCTGTTATTACCAATATCAAACAGTTGATACAGCAGTTACAACCTTTTGCAGACATGCACAAAGACCTTGCTGCAATCATTGTACGCTTACAAAGTACACAGGTAGAGTTACAGGATATTGCAGGAGAAATTGATCATGTAAACGATCATATTCAGTTTGATGAAAAAAGAATTGAATGGATCAATCAACGACTGGCAGAGGGGTATAAACTACTGAAGAAACACGCCCTTCAAACCACCAATGAATTGCTTGCACTTCAACAGGATCTGTCAAAAAAACTGGAAGCTGTTTTACATATTGATGATACCATTCTTGCAAAAGAAAAAGAAGTAGCGGCTTTATACAAGGAAGCAGAACAACTTGCCGGCCGAATATCAACTGCGAGACAACAGCAGATCAAACCACTTGAATCGGAAGTGAATCGTTTACTTTCTCAGGTGGGTATGCCCAATGCAAAATTAAAAGTAGAGCTGAAGGATAGTACATTACATCAATATGGAAAAGACCAGATTGATTTTTTATTTGATGCCAACAAAAGCAATCGTTTTGAGCCCATCCGCAAAGTGGCCAGTGGTGGTGAACTGAGTCGTTTGATGTTGTGTATTAAATCGCTGGTAGCTGCTTCCATCGACCTACCCACCATGATTTTTGATGAAATTGATACGGGCATTTCAGGCGAAGCCGCCAAACAGGTAGGTTTGATCATGAAAAACATGGCTGCTAACAGACAGATCATCTGCATTACCCACCAGCCTCAGATAGCGGGTAAAGCCGATGCGCATTTCTTTGTGTACAAGGAGATCGTTGAAAATGCAGTAAAAACCAATATCCGCTTATTGGATACAGACGAACGTATTACTGCTATTGCCCGAATGCTGAGTGGAGAAAAACCAACTGCTGCGGCACTCGAAAATGCCCGCGAAATGATGATGAATTAGGGTTTAACCGATATTCTATACTTTTACCCCTACTAAACCATTTTTAAACGACTTATTATGGCTTATAACCTGCTAAAAGGAAAACGCGGTATCATAACCGGTGCCCTCGATGAAAATTCAATTGCCTGGAAAGTGGCTGAAAAAGCACACGAAGAAGGTGCCACATTTGTATTAACCAATGCCCCCATCGCCATGCGTATGGGCGAGATTAATAAGCTGGCAGAGAAAACCAATTCTCAGATTATTCCTGCCGATGCTACCAGCGTGGAAGAACTCACTACCCTGTTCACCCAGTCGCAGGAAGTATTGGGTGGTAAAATAGATTTTGTGCTACACGCTATCGGTATGAGTGTAAACATCCGTAAGAAAATACCTTATACAGAATCTAATTATGAGTATTTCATGAAGGGCATAGATGTATCGGCTATGTCGCTACATAAGATGCTGGCTGTGGCAAAAAAATTAGATGCTATTAATGAATGGGGCAGTGTGGTAGCACTTTCATATGCGGCTGCACAACGCACTTATCCATTCTATACAGATATGGCTGACATTAAAGCCATGCTCGAATCTATCGCACGTAGTTTTGGTTATCATTATGGACTGGAGAAAAAAGTACGTATCAATACCGTATCACAATCACCCACCAAAACCACAGCAGGCTCAGGTATTAAAGGCTTTGGCGATTTCTTTGATTATGCCAATGCTATTGCACCATTGGGCAATGCCAGTGCAGAAGATTGTGCCAACTACTGTATCACCCTCTTCTCCGACCTCACGCGTATGGTTACCATGCAAAACCTCTTCCACGATGGTGGTTATTCTACCACAGGAGTGAGTATGGATGTGATGACGAAACTGGGTGTGGAGTAATTATTCATCTTTGATTTTTTGATCTTTGATTTTTCGATTCATAAAACAATCCAAATCAAAGATCAAAAAATCAAAAAATCAAAGATCAAATGAACTGGATCGAACTCGTAGGTTATCTCGGCTCATTTTTAACCTCTATTACATTTATTCCGCAGGTCTATAAATCCTGGCAATCGAAAAGTGTGGGGGATCTGAGTATATGGATGATTGCCATTGTTGTAACCAGCACCCTCGTATGGCTGGTATATGGTTTTGCCATAGAAAGCGGTCCGGTAATCGTAGCCAATCTTGTAGTGTTGGTGTTGACACTGGTATTGCTTTATTTCAAACTTAGTTTTAAGAAGAAACCATAGTGCATAGCCGTTAGCTAAGAGCTCTTAGCTAATGGCTATGCACAAAAAATCCCGCCACTAACTAAGAGGCGGGATTTTTTTTAAATCTATTCTTCCTGAAAGCGGGTATTAGTATTCATCTTCATTGAACATGAAGTCTTCCTGACTTGGATAATCAGGCCAGATATCTTCTATGCTCTCGTACACTTCACCCTCGTCTTCCAGTTCCTGGAGGTTTTCTACCACTTCAATAGGCGCACCACTTCTGATGGAATAATCAATCAATTCATCTTTTGT
>DPWF01000397.1:0-131 GCA_003526435.1 Chitinophagaceae bacterium
TGGTAAGAGAAGCAAAGATTAAGCTGGAGTGTAAGGTAAATGAAGTAAAAAGCCTGGGAGAAAATGGCGGAGCAGGACAACTGGTCATTGCAGAAGTATTATGCATGCATGTGGATGAAAGTATTTTGGGT
>DPWF01000397.1:167-561 GCA_003526435.1 Chitinophagaceae bacterium
ACTGGTTGCAAGATTAGGCGGAGACTGGTATTGTAAAGTAAGCCCCGATAATCTGTTTAAAGTACCAAAGCCCAATACACAGCTTGGCATTGGGGTAGACCAGTTGCCCGATAGTATTCGAAACAGTACGATTCTTACGGGTAATCACTTAGGCATGCTGGCCAATGTAAACGTGCTGCCCGATATTGATGCTTCATTTGCCGATGATCGGGTAAAAAATATTTTCCAGTATTATGCAGTAAGTCCATCAGAAATGGAAACAGAACTGCATAAATATGCCGCAGAACTACTGAATGAAAATAAAATAGACAAAGCCTGGCAGGTACTCCTCTGTTTATAAACTATTTTTTACTAAACGTACTCAGCGAAATCCCTGTTCCCTCATGTTCTCTGT
>DPWF01000397.1:587-3855 GCA_003526435.1 Chitinophagaceae bacterium
GAAGGGGCCACAGAGAACATGCGACAACGAAGTTTGCGCAGCGGAACGGGTTTACTTTTGGTAGGAAAATATATCGGGTAAGAATTCCTGCTCAGGGTTTTTCCGGAAACTTCTTCCTGATTCTATTGCTTTCTGCACAATATCGTAAGTGCTGTGCGAGAGTGTTAATGGCTTTACTGCACTGTTTTGTAACCAGTTTTCAACCTGTAACGAAAACCCGTCTGTGATTTTATCGATGATGGTTACATTAAAGTTTTTCAAAGCGGCTGCATTACATAATTGCTCATACTGACCCCGTATAGGTAAGCAGAGCAGTTGTTTACCCAGGTATAAAGCTTCGGCCGGCGTTTCAAAACCGGCACCGGTAATAATACCGTGAGCATGTATCATGCTTTGTGTAAATCCTTCGTTGCTGATGGGTATCAGTGTAACATTACCTCTTTTTTCCTGCTGCTTTATTTTTTTGGAAAACACTTCAAAACGGATGTCCTGTATTTTATGTAAAGCCTGCATAACTACTTCATCACTATAATGAGAAAGATATACAGTAACATGACCATTATTTGTTGGATCGGCTTTCAGAATATCTTCTTTGATAACAGGCGAAAAAATAAAATCATCATACTGCTCAAAGTGTAAACCAATATAAGCAGATGCTCTTGCGTACCGTTGTAGCACCATTTCACCTGCAACATCTTTTTTAATACTTCTTGGGGTATGCTTACTTTGAAAACTTGCCTGGTGACCAAAGCCTATGCTTGGTATTTTTTTTAGTGAGCATGCAATGGCCGTAATACTGTCGAAATCGTTCAATACAATATCATATTGTTCAACTGGTAATGCTTTTGCTTCCTTCCAGATTCTCTTCAAACTTAATTCTTTCCACATACGCCAGTAATCAAGTCCGCCGGTATTGCCATAAAACAAACTCAAACCGTTGCTTCTGTATTTTACCGGCAGGTTTGGCTGAAGATTACTGTTACTGCCACTCAGGAACACATCTACCTCTCCATATTGCTGCAGGTAGGGCATGAGTTCCATAGCACGGCTGATATGACCGTTACCTGTTGCCTGTACTGCATATAATATTTTCATACTCATGATTGTATGGCTAAAGAGTGAATAAATAAGGCAATCTCATCTGTAACTACATTGAGTTGTGGCAGTTTCTTCTCCATGGTTACCACCGGAGCTGCATCAGCAGCAAACTGCTTTTCATCGTAGTGATATATGCTCCACTCATTGTTCTGGTATTCCAAAGCCGTGAGATTTTCTATCCAGTCGCCGCTGTTGAGGTAGGTAACAGAACCTTCCTTGGTATTGATGATTCTTTTTTGTGGTTGGTGAATATGTCCGCAGATCACATAATCATATTTCTTTTCAATAGCAAGTTCTGCTGCTGTTTGCTCAAAATTGCCGATCCACGACACGGCTTTCTTCACACTGTTTTTTACTTTCTTACTGAAACTCATCTTCTCTTTACCCATCATCTTCAGACAACGGTTGATGAGACTATTGATAAGAATGAGCAGATCGTACCCATGTCCGCCCAACTTGGCCAACAGCTTGGCGCTGCCCTTGGTAGTAGCATCAAACACATCACCATGAAAAATCCAGGTCATTTTTCCATTGATTTCCATAACCACTTTATCGGTCAGTTGAAAATTACCCATATGCATATCGGAATAGCGGCGTAACGCTTCATCATGATTACCTGTTATGTAAATAACACGCGTGCCTTTACTCAACAGGTTCATGATCTCTTTGATCACCTGCATATGTGCAACAGGGAAATAGCGTTTGTTGAACTGCCAGATATCGATGATATCACCATTCAATACAAGAATCTGCGGCTGAATGCTTTTGAGGTAATTGACAATTTCTTTGGCATGACAACCATAAGTGCCCAAATGAAGATCGCTCATCACCACCACATCTAAAGTACGTCTGTCCATACACCGTGGAGTTTAGCAAAATTGCCACGGTAGTATGAAGGGAATGTTAGGTGTGGGTGAAGAAATTGTTATTTGAAGGGAAAGGAGAGGCGTGAAGCGTGAATGGTCAATGGTGAGTAGTGAATAGTGAATAGTCAGTAGTGAGTAAATTTTCTCCTTTGGATATTCCTTATTCCTCTGTTTCTCTGTTTTATAGGTCTCCAAGCTGGGGCCGCATAATAATATCTTCTGTTACGGCCATGGGTGAGAGCTGACTGGCAGCATATACCATTTTGGCGATATCATCGGCTTCCATGATTCTTTTGGGATCAATGTCAAAACCATCCCAACTGGCTGTGAGAACGGCGCCCGGATAAACGGCTGTAACTTTTATACCATAGGGTTTCATCTCTTCGCGCAGGTTACGGCTAAAACCAGCCAGTGCATATTTACTGATACTGTAACTGCCGCCATTGGCATAAGCATGTAAGGATGCAATGGAACAAATATTGAAAATATGTCCCTGTTTAGCTGCCATCATCGAAGGCAGAAGCCGACGTGTAAGATGATAGGCACTGAATAAATTCGATTGCAGCATTTCTTCCAGAGACCCTTCCGGTTCATTGTGTACGCTGCCGGGAATAAAGTGACCTGCATTATTGATCAGGATATCGGGCGTTCCTTTTTGCAGGCACCAGTCGGCAAAATCAAGTACTTCATTTTTTGCCGTCATATCTGTTGGCCTACCTGCAATTACCGCATCCGGAAAACGCGTTTGTAATTCATTTACCGTGTCGTATAAAGATTTTTCACCCCTGCTGCACAAAAACAACTGATGACCGGCTGCTGCAAACTGAGCTGCGATAGCTTTACCGATTCCCTTAGAAGCGCCTGTTACAATTATATTCATGATGCGGGTAGATTTTTCTACTACGAAATAAAACATTTATTCTTAATCAATTCCCAATATCTCTGCGAAACTTCCGTGTTCTCCCTTCTCTGCAGTGAATGTTCACACACGAAAGAAGCAGTAGCATTCACTCTGAGTCATCTGAATTTTTTACAGACTGATCAGTTCCGCCAAGTTGTTATTACATTTGAACATGCGTTATAAACATCTTTTTTTCGACCTCGATCATACACTCTGGGATTTTGAAACCAATGCAAAAGCTACTTTACATGACCTCTATCATGCGTATGATTTACAGAGCAGGGGGATAGATGATTTCGATGCATTCTTCACCCGTTACAGTTTCCACAACGAAAAGTTATGGGACAGGTATACCAAAGGCTTTATTAAACAGGATGAACTTAGATGGAAAAGGATGTGGCTG
>DPWF01000397.1:3885-10249 GCA_003526435.1 Chitinophagaceae bacterium
GTTAGTTTTTTGGAAACACTTCCCTCCAAAAAAGCCATCTTTCCTTATACATTCGAAATACTTGAGTACTTAAAAAACAAAGGCTATAACCTGCACCTCGTGACCAATGGTTTTGAAAAAGTTCAGCACAATAAACTACAGCACTCAGGTCTGCATGCTTATTTCGATGCAGTAATTACGTCGGAAGCCAGTAACAGCCTGAAACCACAAAAAGAAATTTTTGATTATGCTTTTCAGCAAACAGGTGCCAGCGGGGAAGAAAGTATCATGATTGGCGATAACCTCGATGCAGATATACAAGGTGGCATTAATGCTGGTATGGATACCGTTTTTGTTAACCATCTTAATGTTGAGGCACATGTACAGCCCACTTACACCATTTATCATCTGAAAGAACTGGAAGATATACTGTAAAATATGTTATTTCCCTGCCAGGGATTTAAATCCCGGGCAGGGAAATAAAAAAGGGATGCTTATGTTAAGCATCCCTTTTTATATAGAGTAAAGTTGATTAGGCTTTAGCGGTTGTTTTTTTCGCTGTAGTTTTCTTTCCTTCTTTCACCTCTTTGGTTTCTTTTTTGGCGTCTTTACTACAGCAGTCTTTTCCTTCTTTGCTGCATTCTTTTGCCTTGGCGCATTTTTTACCATCATGTTTATGATCACCACCTGCAAATGCGGTACCTGAAACCAGAAAAGCAGCCATAGCGAGTACAATTACCTTTTTCATATGATGTTATTTTAAGTTTAAAGTGTATCAAATATACAGGTAAACTCGTAGAGAATTTGTTAAAAGGATTAGTAATTATTGAAGCCTTATGGTGTTAACTCAGTTAACAGGGAGAAGGGGAGAAAGGGAGATTTCACGGTATTAATGACGATTAATTACCCTTCGAAAACCATCTTTTAGAAGCGGAGTATTAAAATTGATTAAATAACCAATCTTATGGTTTGATAGCTTGAGGTAAGTTATAAGCTGTGCGATGTAGGCTGGATTTATTATTTCTGCAGCTTTAACTTCTATAACAACCTCGTTTTCAACAACGATATCCATTACATAAGCTTTTCCAAGAGCAACACCTTTATAGTTAAGTTCAACAGGAACCTGTAGTCTTATGGAAAGGTTTCTTAACTGTAATTCACGCGCCAGAGAAATAGTATAAGCTGATTCTAATAAGCCAGGCCCAAGTTCTCGATGAACAGTCATGGCAGCATCTAAAATAATTCCCCCGGTTTTGGTTAGTTCAATATCTTTCATACGGCTCAGCGCCAACTCCCTTTCTTCCCTTCTCCCTGTGAAAAAGTCTCAGAAGCAAACGCAACTCAAAATATCAAAACAACCCAAAGAAAAATACCGTATAAATACCTGATTTTACAGCTTCTTTTTAGCCAGAATGGAGAAATCGGTGTCTTCTTTTACAATCGTATTTTCCAACACACCAATACCATCAATTTCCATTTTCACCATATCACCCGGTTGTAGCCACTGCTCCTGATAATTAGGATCATTGAGTTTGCCTGTTCCATTGAGTTCAAGAAAACAACCGGTACCTACCGTTCCGCTTCCGATTACATCACCCGGATGCAACTGTACACCATAAGCACAACGTTCAATGATTTCAGCAAAGGTCCAGTCCATATCGCCCACATTTCCATTACTCACCTGTACTCCATTTACCCAGCATTTCATACCCAGGTTCCAGTTTTTACCTGTATGGCCGGGTTTGGCGGGTATTTCAAATGCTTCCAGTTCATCGAGCGTAACAAGACATGGACCAATGACGGTAGAAAAATCTTTTCCTTTAGCGGGTCCGAGGTTCAGCAACATTTCTTCCATTTGTAACCTGCGGGCACTCATATCGTTCATGATCATGAGTCCACCAATGTATTGATCAGCTTCTTCTGCGCGAATGTTTCTTCCACTTTTACAAATAACAATCGCGGCTTCCAGTTCAAAGTCTAATTTTTCAAAATGATCGGGCATGCAGTGAATATCGCCGGGCCCCTGTATACTATGATGATTGGTAAAATAAAAAATGGGATACTGATCGAACTCAGCAATCATATCCACTTTACGGTTTCTGCGTGCTGCCGCCACGTGCTGGCGAAATGCATAACCATCTCTGCAGGAGGTTGGAAAAGGAACAGGTGCCAATAAATGCTGCCCTTCTATAGATATACCTTTTTCTTTACCGATTCTTCCATCTATAATGGCAGCATTCACTTGTTGGGCAACAGGAAACATATCATCCCAATAGTGTAAAAACATATTCATGCTATTGGGTAATTCCGGATGCACCATATCGCAATCATATAAATAACCATCTACAAAGAATGCAAGTTGATCGCGACCCTCAGTTAAATACGAAACCAGTTTCATAGTTCAATCGTTTGAGTGGCGAAAATAGTTTAAAAAACACTCTGTAACCTCTCCTTCTCCCTTTCTCCCTGCTAATAGATACCCAGCAATAGTAAACTCAGCATATGAGAAGCCTTTTTAACAGGGAGAAAGGGAGAAGGAGTGATAAACCGGTATCTTTAAGCACCCAAAACAACCATATGAAAAGGATATTCTTGCTGACAGGAATGGTATTGATTATTGTATGCCTGGCATTCAGAAAAAAGGAACAGGAACAAAACTGGATACGTATCAATCAACTGGGTTACACGCCCAATGCTGTTAAAGTAGCTGTATGGTGCAGTAAAGAGAATACATTACCCGAGTCGGTAGAGTTGATTGATGCCTCCACGCAACAAATTGTTTATACTGTAAAAAACTTACAGCCATTCGGGGCTTATGGCCCATTTAACCAGAGTGCCCGGATACGTTTTACTTCATTCAGCAAACCAGGTCGCTATTTTTTGCGTGCGGGTAATACGCAATCACCCGTGTTTGCAATTAATACTGAAGTGTATAAAGGGGCAGCCGATTTCTGCTTACGTTATATGCGGCAGCAGAGAACTTTGTTCAATCCTTATTTAAAAGATAGTTGTCATACCCGAGATGGTTATACATTGTATGGCCCTATGCCAGACAGTACTCATGCAGATGTAGGCGGCGGATGGCACGATGCAAGCGACTATCTCCAATACAGTACCACATCAGCAAATGCTACCTGGCATTTATTGGCGGCTTACCAACAGTTTGGGCATGTGTTTACTGATACAAAAAAAGCAAATGGACTTGATGGAAAAAATAATATCCCAGACATTTTAGATGAAGCCAAATGGGGAGTCGACTGGCTCATGAAAATGAATCCTTCAGATGATATTATGTTTAACCAGATTGGAGATGACAGGGATCATATGAAAATGCGTATTCCAAAAGAAGATACCAATTACTATGGTCGTGGCATTGAAAGACCTGTGTATTTTGTTTCAGGTAAACCACAGGTACGTGGAAAGTTCATGAATGCCACTACAGGTGCAGCTTCTACTGCTGGTAAATTTGCCAGTGCATTTGCATTGGCATCTAAAGTGTATGAGAAGTTGGACGTGAAACTGTCAAAACAGTTATATCAAAAATCGCTGGCAGCATATGCTTATGGTAAGAAATTGCCGGGAGTGGCACAAACTGCATCTGTAAAATCACCATACATCTATGCAGAAGGTAACTGGACAGATGATATGGAACTGGCGGCCGCCAGCATTTATCCGCATAACCCCCAAAAACACAAAACATTATTACAGGAAGCTTATGACTATGCCAAACAGGAACCTGTAACACCCTGGCTGGGAAAAGATACAGCTCATCATTATGAATGGTATCCTTTTATCAACCTCGGACATGCTGTGCTAGCTCCATCGCTGCCTAAACAACAACGCGATACCATTCATGATTTTTATGAAGCAGGTATTAAAGCAGTATGGAACAAAGCAAAACAGAATGCTTTTTACCATGGAGTACCTTTTATCTGGTGCAGTAATAACTTAACAACCTCTTTTGCCATTCAGTGTTTTGCATATCGTACAATGACAGGCGATAACAGTTATGCAGAACTGGAGCAGGCCAATATTGACTGGTTATTTGGTTGCAATCCCTGGGGTACGAGTATGGTGTATGGATTACCTTCCTGGGGTGATACACCTGTTGATCCACACTCAGCTTTTACGCATTTGAAACAATACCCGATTGATGGTGGATTGGTGGACGGCCCTGTGTACACGGCTATTTATAAGAATCTGATTGGAATTAAACTAAATGACCCTGATGAATATGCGGCTTTTCAAAGTGATCTGGCTGTGTACCATGATGATTATGGCGATTACAGCACCAANNAAACGGCTTCGCTGATTTATTTATTGGCAGCCAAAGAAGATGAAGCCAAAAT
Source organism: Chitinophagaceae bacterium (assembly GCA_003526435.1). Taxonomy (GTDB): domain Bacteria; phylum Bacteroidota; class Bacteroidia; order Chitinophagales; family Chitinophagaceae; genus Sediminibacterium. The sequence goes on from DPWF01000397.1 coordinate 8,214, forward strand.
AATTCCGGGATGGCATACCGGTGATTTTTTGAAGCATAGCCTGGATGAAACTGTGGAAGTAAGGGCATTGGTACGCGGCGACTCTACAAAAAAGAATATTGCACTGGTATTTACAGCAGATGAATATGCGGAAGGGTTACCAGTTATTCAAAAAGCATTGCTGGAAGAAAATATAAAAGCGTCTTTCTTTTTTACAGGACGATTATATCGAAATAAGCAATATCACCCGTTAATCAAACAGTTATTTCAACAGAAACATTACCTTGGCCCACACTCTGATCAGCATATATTGTATAATGACTGGAAGAACAGAGACAGTATGCTTGTAACGAGAGATTCATTAGAAAAAGATTATCGTCGGAATATAACAGCGATGAAACAACTGGGCGTTTATCCTGCAAATCGGTTGCCTTTTTTTATTCCGCCTTACGAATGGTGGAATAAGCGTATTGGAAAATGGTTTGCAGAAATGGGGGTTAAATTATTCAGCTTTACACCCGGTACCAGAACCAATGCAGATTATACCTGGCCTGAAATGGGGGCTTCTTATAAATCGAGTGAAGAGCTCATGCAATTGCTTCGTGCTTTTGAAGCAAAGCATACTTTAAATGGTGCGATTCTTTTGATACACGCGGGTACAGATCCGAGGAGGAAAGATAAGTTGTATAATCAACTACCGGTACTTATTCAGGAACTGAGGGCGAAAGGGTATAGTTTTAACAAAATAGACGGTCTGTAAATACCCTTTTGTTACACGCTATTACTACTAAGTTTTACAAAGTACAAAACAGCGGTCCAAAAAGGGTGGAGGTTATGCTCTTTGCTGCTTTGTTTTTTTATGATATGCCATATATATCAGTACTCCGATGAATGGTAAAAATATTATTGCAAACAGGAAAGCGATTTTCTTTCTGTATACAATAGAATGATTATTAGCAAGCTTGATGATTGCAATAATGCAGAGTATCAGGTTTACAATTGATAAAAAATTCCAGATAATTAAACTAATATCAGGTATAATAAGATCCATGATTATTTAAGTTGTTTATTTCTTTGTAGTTAATAATTAAAGTAGAAAGTTACTTTTTTTTAAATGTTCTCGCAATTTTTTGAAATAATAGTGTGTTATTTTCATAATCAGTTTTAGCATTACCTATCATAAGATAATAAGCATTGTCGGCAAAAAGCATTACCTGATAAACGAGTTCATTCTGACCGGAGTTGTTTGCCATCGAAATACCTTCACTGATAAATTCGTATCCTCCTATACCATCAATCGTTACCTCTTTAATTGAGTTTTCATTTATACTAAGATTTCTATAGGGTAATTTTTTCATTCTTTCGATAAATGCCTGTTTTTTATCAGGAAAATACATGTTGTCAAGTGAGGGAGAAACAATGAAAGAGGTTTTATCTTCTGACTGGGGTGGCACATTTCCATCTGTAGTATACAGTAGTGTACCCGACATATTTTTAGCCAGCTTTAATTTTGTATCTGTAACATCTATACTGAATAAAGAACTGTTTGGGTTGACAGTTAACTGAGGTTCGTATACAACTGATAAAATAGATTTCAACATATCTGCCCCAAGCGCAGTAGCTTCTTTTGGGAAAATAGCATTGATGAGTTGTGTTGTTTTGCCTGCACCAAATGTGAGTATGTATTTACTGTACATAATGCCATATGCAGCCTGTTCAACAGTTATCAGTAGCCCCTGGTTGCCATTGATATTTATTGTCTGCTTTAGCTTTAGCAGCATCCGCTGTTTTTGAAATCCAGCTTCGTCAAATCCTGCAGATGTTTCTACAAAGGGTGCAGGTATTTCTACTACCATTATGGAAGCACCGCTTTCAGCTTGTTGAAATCCGTGAAAATTAGTGGCTGCAATAAAATTAGCAGGTGGTACAATAAAAATTTTTGTACCGGTAACAAGCTGATGCTGAGCGGTTTTCTTATTGTTTATTTCTTCCTGACCAAGTACAGTGCTCAGGAAAACGAGGTGAAAGAGAACAATATATATTTTACGCATAATGAT
>DPWF01000397.1:10281-25338 GCA_003526435.1 Chitinophagaceae bacterium
CGATATTACATAAGCAATTATACTAATAAATATTTCAGGTAATAAAAAGGAGGGATTAGCCTGTATAGCTGGTTGATTATAACAGGCTTTCGTTTACCACCTCTCTTCTTCCGACCCACCCCAATCTTTCTTTCCAAATTCCTCTCTTGCTTTCCTTTTCTGCTCCAGTCTGTCTATGATCATTTGTGTAATCAGTAACCCGGCATCTGTATCGGTATGAGTAGCCAGCGTTTCTTTAAGTTTGGCCTCGCTGATATCCAATCGGTAAAGGAGTTGTACCAGTCTTGGAAAATCTTTGGCAATTAATTCCTGTATATAACCAACCAGCTCTTCCCTTGAAAAATGCTCAATAATCGCTATCTCATTTTTTTCAGTCATACTTAAAGATAAAACCTCTGCGTAAACTCTGTTGCCTCTCGTTCTGCGGTAAAATTGGTAGAGGAGTCACCGCAGAGAACGAGCGGCAACAGCGATTTCGTAGGAATAATGTTAAATATTTACTACAAAATGTAAAATAAATTTGACAAAATGAAAACCATACTTTACGTTTGCATTGTTAAAACAAAGAAACATGAAACAAATAAAACTATTTCCTCATGGGTGTCAGCGTATCGGTTGGATATTGTTGTTGCCCTTTCTGGCCCTGGGTATTGCCAATATGTTTTTTGAATACAATGCCTCATGGCTACAATTCAAAATTGTAAAAAGCAGTAGCATGGAGTTCTTCTCCAGTCACAATTTTACGGATGAACTGGCAGCGGTTGGGCTTATCATCAGTCTCATTTTTATAGCTTTTTCTAAAGAAAAAATTGAAGACGAGGCCATCCAGTTTTTTCGGTTGGAAGCCTTGCAATGGGCGGTTTATGCCAATTACCTGGTATTGATCATCAGCATTTTAACCGTTTATGGCAGTACTTTTTTCCAGGTGATGACGTATAATATGTTTACAGTACTCATCATCTTTATACTGCGGTTCAGGTATGTATTGTTTCAATATAATAAAGCCAGCGTATGAAAAACAGGATTAAAGTGCAGCGAGCCATTCATAACCTGACCCAGGACGATCTGGCCAAGAAAATAGCTGTGAGCAGGCAAACCATCAATACCATGGAATCGGGGAAATATGTGCCATCCACTGCACTGGCCCTTAAAATGGCCCGACTTTTCGGGGTATCGGTAGAAGAGCTTTTTGAACTGGAAGAAACAGATTAAAAAAATTTATCCCTTTTTCCAACCTTTTAGTGTAACAGAACTCTTTAAATGGAGTTTAGTAAATAACCCCCTTTTTTCCTGCCCCGGATTTAAATCCGGGGCAGGAAAAAAGAGAATAAGAAATTATATGCTTAACATCAGAAAATGGATACCGCTATTAATGCTGCTGATAACAGCCGCTGCGTTGGCAGGTGTCATTAACTTATGTAAGCAGCCTTCTTGCACCGGGAAGAACCCTGAAACATCAACTTTTGAATGGATAGGATTGCCATCGGGCTCTTACCTGTGTATTTAAAGACATGTTTCTCCATTATTTAATTGTTTAAGAGAAATGCATCATCATGCGTAACAGGACTTTCATGCTCATACTGAGCTTGTTTTTTATGGGCATACTCCATGCCCAAAACACTACCAACGGCACCATTACCGGTAAACTCATCGACTCAGCTTCCAAACAACCCATGAACCTGGCCACTGTTTCTGTTTTCAAAGCAGCAGATACGGTATTGGTTACTTACAGACTTAGTACCGAAGCCGGTGAATTTAAAGTGAGTGGCCTGCCATTGGATATAGAGCTACGTATGATTGTCTCTTATTCCGGTTATACTGTTACCCGTAAAGAATTCAAACTTTCAAAAGAAGCTCCTTTATTAGATGCAGGCACTGTGGTTATGACACCCAATAATGCCAATACACTTGATGAAGTATTGGTGTATGCCGAAAGACCTCCCGTAGTGGTTAAAAAAGATACGATTGAATTTAATGCCAACTCTTTTAAAACCCTGCCTTCTGCTTTGGTAGAAGATCTCCTGAAAAAATTACCAGGTGTGCAGTNNGATGCTGAAGGAAATATTACGGTGAACGGTAAAAAAGTTAATCGTATTATGGTGGATGGAAAAGATTTCTTTGGCGGCGATCCCAAAATGGCCACACGAAATCTACCCGCTAACCTCATCGATAAAGTTCAGGTGTCTGATGATAAAGATGAACTCGACCTCAATCCGGATAAAGCAAAAGCTGATGTGGGTCAGGTTATCAACTTAAAACTGAAAAAAGCCATTAAGCAGGGCCTGTTTGGTAAAGCTTACGCAGGTAAAGCCGATGGCAACCGCTATGAAGCAGGTGGTATTCTAAATATGTTTCGCGATACTTTGCAGATAAGTGTATTGGGTTTTAGCAATAACCTAAACAAGGCGGGCTTTGGTTTTAATGATATCCGTTCGCTGGGAGGGTTTGACAGAAGCGGTATCAATTCTATATCCATCAACGGTAACGGTGGTCTCAATGTAAATGGAATTTCTTTTGGCGGAACAGGACAAGGCATACAGCAATCGGGTGGTATTGGGTTTAACCTGAATAACGAATTTAAAAAAGGGCTTACCCTCAATACACAATATTTCTACGGCAGATCACGTAATGATATTGCAGAACTGGAAAACCGGCAGCAGTTTTTAGGTGACACTATTTTAACCAGCCGTTCCAACAGATCGGAAGTAATGAATTCAAAAAGTCATCGTCTCGGCTTTGGTCTCCGCTGGAAGATTGATACTACCTCACGAATGGAATTCAGACCCACTTTAACCATAGCTAACAATAACAGCAGTCGTCTTACCAATATTACAACCAATAGCAGTGAAGATGGTCCACTGAATGCAAGTGATAATCTTCAGTCTGTAAAAGGCAGAGATATTGGGTATAACCATTCATTGAGTTACTTTAAAAATTTCAGGAAAAAGGGAAGAACATTTAATATGTTCAACAGTGTTAACCTGAATAATACCAATACAGACCAGTTTAACAATGTACTCAATACTTTCTTCCCCACAGGAAGTAGTAATATTGATCAGTTGCGTGACCAGGAGAGGGCTAACTTTTCAACCAGTACCAATATGAATTTTGCTGAACCACTCAGCAAGGATATTACACTGCGTTTAGGATACTCCATGACATTCTTTGAAAACAAAGACGCATTGGCTACTTATAATAAAGATGCAGGTAGTGGAAAGTATGACCAGATTAACGCATTGCTCACCAATCACCTGGAAAGAACAAGCTGGAGAAATAATTTATCAGGCGGGTTAAATTTTCGATACAAAAAACTGAGTATTACCACCACCGTTAATTTTTTATGGCTCGACCTTAATAACCGGTATGTATCTATTGGTCAGAAACTCGATCAGCATTTTAATTATATCATTCCAAGTGCCAATATCAGTTGGAGAGAGTTTAACCTGAGTTATAATGCCAACGTGAATCCACCCGGTATTAGCGATATACAGCCGGTGGCCGATAATACAAATCCATTATACATCAATAAAGGAAATCCCAATCTGAAACCCGCAAAGTCGCATGGATTTAACCTGAACTTCTTTAAGAATGTTACACAGAAGCAAATGTTTATCAGTGCATATCTGGGTGGAAATATCAGTAACAATGGTGTGGTAAGAAGCCGTGAAATTGCAGCCAATGGTGTGCAAACTACGATGCCGGTGAATGCAGATGGTATCCATAATTTTTATACCAACTTTTATTTCAATAAACAACACAAGTTGAATAAAACTTTTTCGGTGAACTATGGTGCCGGATATAACTTAAACTATACCAGAAACTTCCTGATCATCAACTCGAAAAAAAGCTATGTAAAGAATATAGATTTCAACCCATATATACGTACCGGTATTAACTGGAACGATAAGATTGAATGGAACATTACATACAACAGAGGCGTAAATAATGCTTACTATGAAAGCAATGAATTTCGTGACCTGCGCGTAGAGCGTCAGAGTATTAATACAGATCTGGTTGTGCGTTTGCCCAAAAGATTTGTATGGGAGATGACACTTGATCACCGCTATAATTCACAGGTAGCGCAAGGTGTACAAAAAACAGTGGCATTGCTGAATGCCGGACTTACTTACCTGTTTATGAAAGATGATAAGGGTCAATTAAAGTTTTCGGTATCTGATTTGTTGAACCAGAATAGGTCGGTATTCCGTTTTTCTGCGGAGAACTATATTACAGACAGACAGGTTAATGTATTACAAAGATACTTTATGCTCACTTTCACTTATAATATCCGCAGCTTTGGAGCCGCGGGTAAAGGTGCCGGTGGCAAGGTGGGAGGAAGACAAAGCCTATTCTTCTTCTAACCTATTCTCAGCGCCGGATTTAAATCCGGCGCTGAGAATAAATCATGATTAATATTTTTCGATTACACCTAAGCCGAAGAGAGCGAAGTCGTATTTCACCGGGTCATCTGCATCCAGTTCACGGAGATAAGCAGTGAGTTCTAAAGCGGCCTGCCAATCCATCTGTTTGCGGTCTAATAATTGAAAACGTTTGGCTACTCTGGCTACATGTTCGTCAATTGGACAAATAAGTTCCGATGGTTTTATCTTCTTCCAGATACCAAAGTCAACACCGGTTTTATCGTTTCTTACCATCCATCGCAAAAACATATTCAGTCTTTTGCAGGAGGAGTTTTTGTATGGAGTGGCAATATGTTTCCTGGTTCGGGGTGGTGCATCGGGTAATGAGAAAAAATAATTGTGAAAATGCGTAAGCCTTATCTCCATATCGTTGGTTCCCGACAGTGTAAAAGCCTCCTCTAATGAATCATGTTCACTATAATGAAATTTCAGGAAAGCAACAAAATATAAAAGATCTGTTGCATTGAATGTTCTGTGTTTAAAATGAAGTAATTGCCGCAGATCTTTATCGGTATGCTGCAAGCAGAATTGATGAGGTTGATGGTTCATCAACGCCATCAACTCAAGCGATTTTTGTATGATGGTAGTTCTGTTACCCCAGGCAAAAATAGACGCAAAGAACCCGGCAATTTCAATATCCTGTTTTTTTGAGAAGCGATGCGGCACACAGATCGGATCTTCCTTTATAAAGGAGGGCTGGTTGTATTGCTCCACTTTTCCATCAAAAAAATTCTTTAGCGAGTCTGCGCTACTGGCTTTCATCATTTATCAAAATAAGCACAATTTAACCTGAACGATTAATGGTTTTATTATGCGGGCTTGCTTTTTTCATAAGTTAACTGAACAAGACCAGATGGAAATGATTTTGATTGAACGAGCTGCATCTGTTGCTCTGGCCTGCCGTTATTAAACAGTTGAATGCCATCTCCTAATAAATGTGGTATAAACGATATCGTCAACCTGTCAATCAAACCTTCTTCTAATAAAGAATGAATAACCTGAGCGCCCCCATCTACAAAAATATCTGTACCTGTCTGTTGCTGTAAATATGTGATGAGCTCTGCAGGCGAATTGTTCCAGAAACTTACATGTTGGTCACTGCCTGTTCTTGTTCCAGAGATTACATAACATTTTCTTTCTGCATGTGGAAATGGCACTCCAAACCCCAATACCTTATCGTAGGTTTTTCTACCCAGTATAACAGTATCTACTGTTTGTATAAAATCATTATAGCCATAATCTTCTCCAGGTACTTCTACCAGACTTAAAAAATCGAGATTTTCATTTTTGCCGGCGATATACCCATCAATACTACATGCAATAAATACTACTACTCTTCTTTGGTTCATATATAATCTTCTATATTTAGTTCATTCTTTCTTTTATCTCCATCCATCACCATCCAGAATATTTCCAATGCCACCTAGAATACTTCCTTCCTCTTTTCTGTTGTATGTACCATACGCAAGAATACGTCCGGCCAATCTACTGATGGGCAGGGTTTGAATCCATACAATGCCGGGGCCACGCAGTGTGGCAAAAAATAAACCTTCACCGCCAAAAATGGTGTTTTTAATGCCGCCTACAAATTGTATATCATAGTCGATAGTAGAAGTAAAACCTACAATACAACCTGTATCTACTTTCAGCATTTCACCGGGTTGTAATTGTTTTTGTATCACGTGACCGCAGGCATGCAGGAAACACATACCATCACCTTCCAGTTTCTCCATAATGAAACCTTCACCACCAAATAAACCTGTGCCCAGTTTACGCTGAAACTCCAGTCCAACACTTACACCTTTGGCGGCGCAGAGAAAGGCATCTTTCTGGCAAATCACTTTGTTCTGGAAACGGGAAAGATCAATGGGAATAATTTTGCCCGGATAAGGGGAAGCAAAACTTACAGTTTTAATACCACCTGTAACATTGGTAAAAGCGGTCATAAATAAGTTTTCACCTACCAATACACGCTTACCGGCATTGAGTAATTTTCCGAGCAGACCACCCTGCTGTTTGCTGCCGTCGCCAAATAAGGTTTCCATCTGAATACCGTCTTCCATCATCATAAATGCACCTGGTTCGGCAATGGCCGTTTCATTCGGGTCAAGTTCCACTTCCACATACTGCATCTCTTCCCCGTAAATCTTATAATCTATTTCATGGTTTTGTTTCATTGAAAAGTATTTTAAAAATTAGTAGTTCATTTCACCCTAATATTACATTCATTCTGTGTATTTCTGTGCCTTCAGTGGCAATTCATGCTTATAAAACTACTCTCTTAATCCCCAATCTATCTTCCCCAAAATTAATAATCAACCCAACCTTACACCCCGAAACCCGTAAATAATTAATTATCTGTTTGTATTGTTCATCTGCAATTCCATTTTGAGCCTTCACTTCTAATATAATCTGATCGAAAACAACAAAGTCAGCAAAATATTTATGTGGAAGAATTGTTTTTTTATATTCAATCACATATTGCTTTTCGCGTGAATAGGGAATATTTCTATTTCTAAGCTCGTATTCGATAGCATCTTTATACACGATTTCAAGAAAACCTTTGCCAAGAATTCGATGAACTTCTATACAGATAGATAGAAGTTGACTGGTCTCCTTTTGTAATGGATATTCTGTGTTATTGTATTGATTCATATTAATTGCCACTGAAGGCACAGAGATACACAGAAAAGAGAGCGTATTTCCCGCAAAAAAGAGCCGCCCCTGAGAACAAGGGCGGCGTTGTGGATTATTACCAAAAACCAACTGTACACTATGTTTAGAACCAGCTTCCTGTAAATGCCTGATTCACGGTTGTTACATTTTTTAAACGTTTTTCACGTTTTTTTCTTGCGATCCTGTTTCTGATCAGAGTTGCTACCATTAGTAATAAGAAGATGATCGTTAATGGAGGTATACCCATAAAGCTGATCCATTTGCCTCCAAACATTCGGCGCATGGGTCTGCGTAAACGCTCTGCAATCAAATACATCGCCGGTACAATAATCAGTGTCATGAAGAAAGCAAAGGCAAGACCAAAGATGATGGTCCAGCTCAAAGGCTTCCAGAACACTACGTTATCACCCCCAAAGAATATTTTTGGATTGAGTTCAGAAAACAGGGTGATAAAGTTGATATTGAAACCAACCGCAATTGGTATAAAGGCTAGGATGGCTGCAAGTGCCGTTAACAATACAGGGATGATACGTGTTTTACCCGCTTCAATCACTGCTTCTTTTGTCTTCATGCCCCTTGCTCTCAGTTCATCAGCAAACTCAATTACGAGGATACCATTCTTCACCACGATACCTGCCAGACCCACAATACCCAATCCTGTCATCAATACCGATACTTCCATACCTGTAATACTGAATCCGAGGAACACACCGATCACGCTGAAGATAATCTCCGTTAAGATGATGACTGGTTTGCTTACACTGTTAAACTGTAATACAAGGATTAGCAGAATCAAACCAAGTGCAATCAATAAAGCATTGAATAAGAAGGCCCCTGTTTCAGCCTGTTGCTCGCCTTCACCGGTTTGTTTAACAGTAACACCATCAGGTAAGCCTTTGAAATTGCCAATATGTTTAGCCAGCTCTGCATTTACTGCAGTAGCATTGTACCCTTCAGTGGTTAACACGTTAGAGCGAAGTGTAATCAATCGCTTCTGGTTCTTTCTCTTCACGCTGCCCAAAGTACTGGTAGGTTCAACTTTTACAAGTGCACTGATCGGTATATGTTTTACTGCGCCTCCTGCTGCCATATCACGGAAAGAGATACGCATATTCAACAGGTCAGTTAAACTCTTACGTTGCATTTCATTGTTACGCAGTTGAATCTTGTATTCTTCTTTTCCTTCTTTAACTTTTGAAACCTCTCTTCCGAATAAGGCTGTACGTATTTCCATACCGATCTGTGCAGTAGATACACCTTCAATCAGGGCACGTTGTCTGTCGACAATCAGTGTGATCTCAGGATTTTTGAGATCAACATCCATCTTCAGTTCTTCCACGCCTGCAACCTGGATAGAATCGAGGTAATTTTTGAGTGAAGTGGCGCCTTTGATCATCGCATCAAAATCTTCACTGGCAATTTCAATATTGATGGGAGGATCGGTGGGAGGCCCGCCGCTTTCCTGGTCAACACTGATCTCCGCACCAGGAATACCTTTCATCGATGCACGGATCTGATCAAGGAAAGGTCTGGTAGAAATACCATGTCTTTTCTCAAATTCAACAAATGAAATCTGTATTCTTCCGAGTTCGCTTCGTGTACTTCTGTCGCCAGCGGTAGGATCACCTGCACCAACGGCCACGTTACTTATAATACTTTCTACAATCGGGTTCTGTTTACCATTCTCCGTACCCAGAATTTTGTTGACACGACCTTCCAATACTTTCGTTACAGAATCTGTAAACTCTACGTTGGTACCTACAGGTAATTTCAGGTAAACAAATATCTGGTTAGGATCTCCTTTAGGGAAGAAAGCAACCGGAATACGTCCGCTACCCACTGATGACACGAAAATAAAAAGTGAGATAAAGAACAGTGCAATGGTGCCCAATAATAAATGTACCGGTCTCCATCCGTTCAATGCCCAACGTAAAAGACTCTCATAATGACTCATGATCCAGGGCAATGCCTTGTTCTGGAAATTGTGAATCGCATCATCCAGTACATAACGGTTGAACACAACCAGTATCATGAAGAACAATAATAAGTTACCCCAGAAAGTAGCACCCATAATATCCAGCAGTATGCCGAGTACAATAGCAATCCAGAAACCTTTCTTTTTAAAGATGGCATTCTTCGCTTCCTTTTCTTCGCCTTCAGGATGGTTCATGAAATCAACCGCGAATATGGGGTTCATAATAAATGCTACCACCAGCGAAGCTGCAAGTGTAAAAATGAGCATGGTGGGCAGGTAAACCATGAACTTACCAATGATACCCGGCCAGAATAAAAGCGGGAAGAATGGTGCCAGTGTGGTGAGGGTACCCGCCAGAACAGGAATAAACACTTCACCAGCAGCAACCCTTGCAGAGAATGCAGTAGTGAGTTTTCCTTTTCCTTCAATAAATATCCTGTGTGTATTTTCAATTACTACAATTGCATCATCCACAATAATACCCAGGCCGAATAACAGGGCAAAGAGAACGATAAAGTTGAGTGTAACATGTGTTCCCACAATGAGGTCTGCACCCGGTAAGAATACAAATGCAACGAACATACTCAGTGGTACAGACAATGCCACGAAGAAGGCATTTACTACACCCATAAAGAACATCAATACAATCAACACCAGGACGAAACCAATTACAATCGAGTTAACCAGTTCATTAAAAGAAGTTCTGGTCTGTATACTCTGATCACCGGTAATTACCGCTTTCATGTCGGTAGGGTAAATCACACTTTTTCCTTCTTCTACAATTTTCTTTACGCCATCACTTGTTTCAATCAGGTTCTCGCCACTTCTTTTAATGATGTTCAGTGTAACCACATTTTTACCATCTAAACGCGCATAACTTTCTTTCTCCTTGATGGTATCAATTACATGGGCAATATCTTTCAGATAAATTGGTGCACCGTTGCTGTTTCTTACAATGATCTGCTGGATATCGAAAGCGGTTTTCAACTGTCCCTTCAACTGAAGGTTACGTTTCATGTTACCTACTTCCAGCAAACCACCGGAAATATCTACGTTCTCACGTTGAACGGCTGCTGTAATATCATCAAATGTTACCCCTGCACTTTGCATGCGGTAATTATCGATATTAATCTGAAACTCTCTTTCAGGAGCACCTACAAGGTCAACACGGTTGATCTGTGGAAGATCTTCCAGTTTATCTTTCAGGTCATCTGCATATTTTTTCAGCCTGGGCAAATCATAATCGCCACTCAGGTTTACATACATGATGGGCTGTTCACTGAAGCTTACTTCAAGAACAGTGGGTTCCTGGGTAAGATCGGTAGGCAGGTCCTGTTTGGCTTTATCAACCGCATCTTTTACTTTTTGTAAAGCGATATCGGTTTTTACATCCGTATCAAACTCAACCATGATGGCCGAGAAATCCTGCTGAGAGGTACTGGTGAATTTTTTGATCTTGGCACCTGTAATACCCTTGATCTGTTTTTCAATAGGTCGGGTAACCAGGTTTTCAATATCCTTCGGAGAGTTACCTACATGCACTGTTTGTACATAAATAGTAGGGATAACAATATCCGGGAACTGCTCTTTCGGTAAAGTAACGAACTGGAAGATACCTGCGAGACTCACAAACAACATCATCAGGTAGATAGATGTTTTGTTTTTGATACTCCAGGTAGTAGGTCCGAATTCCTTGAACTTACCTTTTATATTTTCTAAAGCGCTCATACAATTAGTTTAATTAATCTTGAATCTTGCGTCTTGCGACCTGCTGGTTCTATGGTTACTTACTGCTGGTAGTAATGGCCTGGCCATCGTATAAACTTTGAAAACCTTCTGTAATTACCAGGTCGCCTGATTGTAATCCTGATTTGATCTCCAGTTTATCGCCGTAAAATTCACCAGCTATTACTACTTTTTTTCTAGCGATCAGCTTGCCATTTTCTTTGGATGCCACCATCACATATTTTCCTTTCTCATCATTCTGTAAAGTGTTTACAGGAACCACAATAGCATTGTTAAGTGTATAGTCCTGTATTTGCACTAGTGCAATCTGGTTAGGTCTGAAATCCTTATCGTTAGGCAGTTTTGCTTCAATAAAGAAACTGCGGCTGATGGGGTTGATGATTTTACCAGATACAGATACAACACATTCAACTGATTTTTTAATATCAGGTAAAGTAATTCTCAGCTTAGATCCCTTACCCACCCTGTCGAGGTAGTTTTCAGGTACTTCGGCAGTAACTTTCAGGTTACTGGTGTTTACAATCTTAATCTGACCTGCACCAGCAAATAATTCACCTACGCGGATGTTTACGTCTTCTGCCACACCGTCTACATCACTGTACACAGAAGAAAACTGCAATTGTTCCCTTGAAATTTTTACCTGCTCTTCTGCGCCCTTTAATTGGCTCTCCAGCGTTTCTACATTATTTTTTGCGGTAATCAGTTGAACTTCGGTACCGATATTCTGATCCCAGAGATTTTTTTGTTTCTGGTACAGCGTTTTGGCAAATGATAATTGTGTTTTTAAAGTCTCAAGACCTTTTTCAGCGGCAATTAAACTCTGACGCTGAATGGCGTCGTCTAATTTCAGGATCAGTTGCCCTTTCCTCACTACATCACCACGTTTAATGTAAACAGCCTTTACCTGTCCACCACCACCACGTGGGGTAACAAAAGAAATGTTTTCTGATTCAATCTTACCCTGCAGATCAATATAGTGGGTGAAAGTTTCAGGTGCAACGGCAGCAAAAGCTACCAGCTTGGTATTTTCAGGTTTGGCAGAAGCAGGATCGAGTTTTGCAATGGTAGCTTCCAGTTTGCTGATCTCAGCTTCTATACCTTCTTTTTGTTTTTTTAATTCAGCCAGTTTGGCTTTTTCAGCGGTGGCCCCCGATCCTTCAGAAGAGCTTGCACCACAAGAGGCAAGCATTACTGCAGAAGCCAGCACAACGATTGAGAATATCTTTTGCATATACTTAGGTTTATTGGTATTTATAATTTTCCGATTGCTTTTAAATAATCCACCCTGGCAATAATGGCACTATACAGGGCACTGATATAATTGGTTTGAGCCGTAACCAGGTCGGTTTGGGCTGCAGTGATCTCTGTGTTAGAACCTGTACCCACTTCGTATTTCTTTTTGGTCTGGTTGTACACGCTCTCTGCCAGTTGCATGTTTTTCTTCTGGAAATTCATAGTGGCAATGGCAGTTCTGAAATTTACCCTTGATTGCGCCACTTCATTATCAATATTCAGTTTAAGATTATCGATCTGGTTTTCTGTCTGTTTCAGTTCGAACTGTGCTTTCTTGATGCGGGCATCTTTCCCAAAGTCATCAAAAATGGGAACAGAAATATTCAGACCTACAAATGAAGTAGTAAACCAGTCGCCTTTACCAAAAAAGTCGAACTTGTTACGTTGTGCATTCTTGGTATAAGAGCCGGATAAAGAAACAGTAGGCAGATAGCTTAACTGATAACGTCTGATATTGAATTCATTCAGTTTTTTACCGAGCGACAGGTACTGGTAATCTTTTCTGTCAGTATAATTGTAAGCAGTATCCAGCGTAAAGTCGTTACTTATCTGATCCTCGTTCAGTTTGTCTGATAATACCAATGTATCTGTAACAGGCATACCCAGCAGGGTTTTCAATCCCATATAACCCAGGTCGATGCTATTAAGTGCCTTCAGCTTTTCAGTTTGCAGGTTGGCTACCTGAACAGCGATTTTGTCGAGATCAAGCTTTTCTGCAAATCCGTTTTTATACAACTCTTTGGTATCATGTTCGAGCTTGCTTAAACGACTGATATTGGCATCAAGCAGATCAATCTGCGTTTTACTCACTACCAGTTGATAATAGATCTTGTAGATATTGGTCTTGATCATCTCTTCCGTTACTTCCTTGTTCTTGGTTTGAAACTCAATAGAAGTTTTTCTGGCTTGCAGACCAATAAATACCTGACCATCGAACAATAACTGCTGCAATTGTAAAGTAGCAGAAGCATTGTACTTAACACCAAAACGAACAGGAATAAATGTGCCTGGTGCGCCACCAAAAAACTCTCCGGGTAATAATGATACGGGTAACTGTAAATAATCATTACCCGATAAAGTACCCGTTACGGAAGGAAGGGCGGCAGATGTAATGTCGCGGTTGGTTTGCTGTTGTACCTGTATATTCAACAATGCATTTTTTACCTGTACATTGTTTTTATAGGCATACTCCACAGCTTGCTGAATGGTAAATTCATGCCGTGTAGCATTCTGAGCGTAGGTAATTGTACTAATTGCCAGCCCCAACAGTAAAACCATGCTTTGAATCTTTCTTCTTTTGCTCATAGTTTACTTTTTTAGTCTTTGTTGCTTATATTTTTGAATCATTTTGAGTCCCTTTGCGGAAGCCATACCATATAGAAAATTATCTGTGATTTCTGCGATGATCTGTGCTGCCGTGAATTTTGATGGAGGAAAACTTTCTGTGTCGAACATCAGGAAAATAGTGGCCAACCTGAAGCGTGTTAATATTTCTACATCAATTTCCGACCTGTAGAGCTCATCTTTAATACCCCATTCGAGATTTGATTTGATGAGCTCATAAAAAAACTTGTTTTTATGCTCAAGAAATTTTCTGTAAGCTTTAGGGTGATATTTTTCAAGATCAAACATTACAGAGGGGTTCATATGTTTGAGCATTTCCAAAGCCCTGTCAACGGTAAGCATCAGTTCATGAATGGCGTTTTCACTTTCCTCCCTGAAGCCGGTACAATCTGTTTTACTTTTATCAATCTCAATGCCGATCGCCCCCTCTACCAGTGCATCTTTATCTGCATAAAACTGGTAAATGGTCTTTTTACTCATGCCCAGGTGATTGGCAATCTCATCCATACTCACACTGCGCAGGCCATAGCGCATGAATAATTCATGTGCTTTGATCAATATTCTTTCCTGTGTTTCCATACGCTTAATTCGGGCGCAAAACTATGGAAACTTTATTCGTTACCAAAGTTTCCAAAGGGTTTTTCGGATTAAATTTGGGTTAAGCGGTGATTTAAAAGGATAAATGAAATACTTCTGATTGTTAGTTTTTACCACTCCAACAGCACCGGCAATAGACCGATTGCCTTTTTCTTAGTTACTTTACATTGAAATACAAACTGATGAGTCAAACAGAGATTAAAGCCACACTACGCATCTACCTGAAAAAAATGCTCCAATATTTTTTCCAGGGTCTGATCGTACTGGCACCTATTGGTATTACGCTCTGGGTGGTTATTGGCTTGTTCCGCTGGATTGATGGCTTTCTGCCCAACCTCATCTATAATTTATTCCCCGACTTACTAGAAAAAGACGCGGCCGGTAACCTGAAAAGCTTGCCAGGATTGGGTTTTGTTGTTGTAATTGCACTGGTATTACTTGTAGGATGGATATCTTCACTTTTTGTAGTAGGCAGACTTGTGACACTGCTGGATACTGTTTTGGAAAAAACACCAGGAATAAAATTCATTTATTCATCGGTAAAAGATTTTCTCGAAGCATTTGCTGGTAATAAAAAGAAATTCGATAAACCAGTGCTGGTAAATGTTGATGCCTTTGACGTGTGGCGTATTGGTTTTATTACCCAGCAATCATCTGCCGACTTTGGTATGGAAAACCATGTAACCGTTTATGTACCGCATTCTTACGCCATTTCAGGCATCACTTATATTGTTCCCAAAGATCGTATCAAACCACTTAAAGATATAAGTGCCGCAGATGCCATGAAATATACGGTATCGGGAGGTGTTACCGATGTGCATGAGTAGCAAATAGCCTATAGTTGATGGCAAATAGTTTTCCCACAAACAATATAAATAAACCATAAGCTATAGACTATTAACTATACGCTATTTCCCTACCTTGCGTTCTCAAGCAAGCAACATGAAAGTGCATAATTTTAATTCAGGACCATCTATCCTGCCTCAAACTGTTATGGAGCAGGCA
>DPWF01000397.1:25366-58255 GCA_003526435.1 Chitinophagaceae bacterium
CAGGCATCACAGGCAATTCATGATTTTAACGGAACAGGATTATCCATCCTGGAAATTGGTCACCGCACCACGCATTTTCAATCGGTAATAGATGAAGCAATTACTTCTGTAAAGCAACTGATGCAACTGGGCGATGACCATGATGTGCTTTTCCTGCATGGTGGTGCCACCACACAGTTTATGCAGGTGCCTATGAATTTGTTGGAAGATAATGCTACAGCAGCTTATCATATAAATGGTATCTGGGGTAAAAAAGCAGCCACAGAAGCGGCATTGTTTGGTAAAGTGGCTGTTGTGGCAGACAGTTCAGATAAAAACAACACCTATATACAAAAAACTTTTTCGATTCCGGAAAACACCAGCTACCTGCATATTACCAGCAACAATACAGTTGAGGGAACACAGTGGCATAATTTTCCGGAAACAACAGTACCGTTGGTAGCAGATATGAGTAGTGATATATTTTGCAGACCAGCAGACTATAATCGTTTTGCATTGATTTATGCAGGAGCACAAAAAAATATGGGAGCCGCAGGCGTAAACATGGTAGTAGTAAGAAAAGATGTGTTGGGAAAAGTGAAGCGCCAGTTACCATCTATCATGGATTACCAGAAACACATAGCTGCAGGCTCTTTAATGAATACGCCACCGGTTTTTGCCGTATATGTGAGTATGCTAACCCTTCGGTGGATGGTACAGGAGGGAGGGCTTCCGGAAATGGGAAAAAGAAACAAGGCAAAAGCAGATTTATTATATCATACCATTGATAGTCTCCCTGTATTCAAACCTACTGTTGAAAAAGAAGACCGAAGCCTGATGAATGCTGTTTTCTTCCTGACTGATCCATCACTTGAAACAGCTTTTCTGGATGAATGTAAAAAAGAGGGCATGGTTGGGGTGAAAGGTTATCGTACGGTTGGAGGGATAAGGGTAAGTATGTACAATGCATTACCGCTAAGCAGTGTAGACGCTATCTGTTCGCTGATGAAGGACTTCGCCCGTCGTAAAGGCTGATTTTTTATAAGCGGTTACAACCGGATTTGAATTTTACCTACTTTTGGACCGAAAAACGATTTTGGTCGAAAATGATATTGTCAGCAAAAGAAGAGATCGTAAAAGACGACATCCTCAGAGAGGCACAGAAATTATTTCAGCAGTTTGGACTGAAGAAAACCACCATGGAAGATATTGCCAGATCCATGGGCAAGGGTAAGAGTACGCTGTATTATTACTATTGCAGTAAGGAAGAAATATTTGATGCCGTCATCAGCAAAGAGATGACAGAAGTATTTCATGATGCTAAGGAAGCTGCTGAAAAATCTGTTTCAGCGGAGGATAAGCTCCGGGCTTTTACCATTACCAAGGTGAAGGCACTCCAGAAAAAATCAAACCTATATAAAGTAGTTCGTGGTGAAATGCAGGAAAATATGCGTTGCATGAAACACCTGCATACTGAGTACGACCAGCAGGAAGTAAAGCTAGTAACGGATATCCTGAGTTTTGGTATTAAAAATGGTGAATTCAATCCCGCAATTAAAAAAGAACTGGATATTATGCCGTTAATCATTGTGAGTTCCCTGCGTGGACTCGAGCAGGATCTGTTTGCAGGCAATAAATACCCCAAGCTGGAAACAAGGATTGATTTTGTGATCAGTATTATGGTGAAAGGATTAAAAAAATAAAAAACAGTTTCAATCGTCCCGTCTTAGACGGGACAATCATTTAATAATTGAGAAAAACAACTACATGAAAGAACAAATACAGCCTGCCAATGGTAAACTGGGTATACTGCTTCCCGGACTGGGAGCGGTAGCCACCACAGTAATTGCAGGTGTGGCGGCGGTGAACAAAGGACTGGCACAACCTATTGGAGCATTAACACAAATGGGTAATATCCGCCTCGGTAAAAGAACTGAGAACAGGTACCCCCTCATTAAAGATTTTGTACCGCTGGCTCCATTGAGCAATGTGGTATTTGGCGGATGGGATGTGTATGCTGATAATGTATATGAAGCAGCCATGAATGCCAAAGTGCTTGAACCGGCTTTATTAAATACCATCAAACCTGAACTGGAAGCCATCAAGCCCATGAAAGCAGTGTTTGATAAATCGTACGTGAAAAATCTGGATGGCACACATATTAAATCGGCAACCAGCAAATGGGATCTCGCAAATGAAGTGATCAGTGATATCGAAAATTTTAAAAAAACCAATGGCTGCGATCGTGTAGTAATGGTATGGTGTGGATCAACAGAAAAATATATTGAACCTTCTGCCGTGCATGAAACCATCGCATCGTTTGAAGAAGGGTTAAAAAAGAATGACCCTGCTATTTCGCCCAGTATGATCTATGCATACGCAGCCATTAAGATAGGGGTACCTTATGCCAATGGTGCACCCAACCTTACCTGTGATATTCCTGCATTGATTGAACTATCGAAACAAACAGGTACGCCCATCGGTGGGAAAGATTTCAAAACAGGTCAAACCCTGATGAAAACCATACTGGCTCCGGGTTTGCACGCACGTGCATTGGGTATACGTGGCTGGTTCTCTACCAATATTTTAGGTAACAGAGATGGATTGGTACTGGATGATCCGGATAATTTTAAAACTAAAGAAGTTTCCAAATTAAGTGTACTTGAAGACATCCTGCAGCCGGAAATTAATCCTGAGCTGTATGGTGATCTGTATCATAAAGTACGTATCAACTATTATCCTCCCCATGGTGATAATAAAGAGAGCTGGGACAATATCGACATCTTTGGATGGTTAGGTTATCCGATGCAGATCAAGATAAACTTCCTTTGTCGTGATTCTATTCTTGCGGCACCGATTGTACTTGATCTGGCCATCTTTATGGATCTGGCTAAACGCGCAAACATGAGTGGTATACAGGAATGGTTGTCATTCTATTTCAAATCGCCACAAACAGCGCCGGGTCTGAGACCGGAACATGATATTTTCAAACAACTCATCAAGTTGCAGAATACACTGCGGCATATGATGGGTGAGGATCTGATTACGCACCTGGGTCTTGATTATTACCAGGATCTGGTGGAAGCGTTATGATGACTGTTCAGAAAATAATTGCCAGTTGTTTGCGCATTGGCTATATAAAAGGGGGCGGAACAATAGCCGCGGCTATTGTTTGTGTGCCATGGTATTTAACCTGGAAAACAGGGTCGCATGAATGGTTGACGCTCGCAATAACTGCTGCTGTTACTGCGTTGGGTATATGGACTGCGAAAGGAGTAGAGAAAGATTGGGGAAAAGACAGCAGCAGGGTTGTAATAGATGAAGCAGCAGGCATGATGATCAGCCTGCTCTTTGTACCGGTTACAATACCTTATGTGATAACTGGTTTTGTATTGTTTCGATTACTGGATATTACCAAACCTCTGTTGATCAGGAAAACAGAATCGCTTCCCGGTGGATGGGGAGTGATGATGGATGATATATTGGCCGGGGTATATACCAATTTGCTGTTACACACAATTATGTGGTTAAATGTTTTTTGACCGATGGTTACTTTTGTAAAAGCACAGGCTGCATCATTAGCGGCTACCATTGTTGACTTTGCCGTCTTTATTGTATTGACGGAAGTATTCAATTGTTGGTACCTCGCAGCCAGTATTACAGGAACCATCTCGGGAGGTGTTACCAACTTTTTACTCGGAAGAGTATGGGTATTCGATGCAACCAACGGAAAAATGCCCAGACAGGCATTCAAATACCTGTTGGTATGGATTGGTAACCTGTTGCTGGTATCCGGAGGTGTATTTGTAGTGAAAGAATATGTTGGACTTACCCCCCTTGTGTCGAAAATCATCGTATCTCTTATTGTAGGATTTACCTACAATTACCTGTTGCAAAAAAAATTCGTGTTCAAATAATAACAAAAAATGAAAAGTAAAAGAGCTGTTGTAAGGTGGGGGTTGATAGGAATATTTATCCTTTTAGGCTTTATACAGGGCATGGCACAAACTGTGATTAAAGGAACGGTTGTGGATGCGGTAAGTAAAACACCTTTACAATATGTAAGCGTTGTATTTAAGGGAGGACGTGGTACCGTTACAGATAGTCTCGGACAATTTACATTACGTTCAACCGGAAGCATCAATATTATTGTAGCTTCTTATGTAGGTTACCTGAATGTGCAGAAAACTATTGTTCCCGGTAAAGAACAGACCATTGATATTGAACTGGAAACAGATCCTAAAGCAATGAATAATGTTACGGTATCCACTAATAAACGTGCGAAATACCGTAACAAAAACAATCCGGCTGTAGACCTTATCAGAAGGGTAATAGATAATAAACCGCTGAACCGTCCGGAAAAATATGACTATGTAGAGTACGATCAGTATGAAAAGCTGGAAGTATCATTGAGTAGTGTGCCGGAAAAACTGGCCAATAACAGGATGCTGCGTAAATACCAGTTCTTGTTTGAGAACAGAGATACCACCAAACTCAAAGGGAAAACTTTATTACCTGTTTACCTGGAAGAAAAACTTACTCAGAAATATTATCGTAAAAGACCGGAGAAAACAAAATCGATTGTACGCGGAGAAAAACGTGTAAACTACGGTGAGTATATCGATAACGATGGGGTGAGTCAATACCTGAACAGGCTGATCATGGATGTAGATATCTATGATGATAATATTCCCCTGTTTACTTACCAGTTCCTGAGTCCGATTGCAGACCTCGCACCAACTTTTTATATGTTTTATATCCGCGATACCATAACGGATGAAACAGGTAAAAAGCTGATTAAAATGTATTTCACACCAAGAAATACAAATGACCTTTTGTTCAGGGGTAATATGTATATCACACTCGATGGTAACTATGCTGTTCAGAAACTTGATATGTTCCTGAGCAAAAACGTAAACCTCAATTTTGTTCGTGAACTGCATATTGATCTCGACTTTGAACAAAACCCCGATGGCCGTTATCATTTAAGCAAGAGTAATGTAATGGCAGAAGCTGCTGCCACCAAAGGTGCCAGCGGAGGTTTTTTTGGTGAACGAACAGTGTCATTCAAAAACTACCGGATCAATGAAGCGAGACCCGATACTACATATGATGGTCCTGCATTGGTAAAGCAGAGTGATAAAGTTGATAAACTGCCCGACAGTTTCTGGCAACAGAACAGGCATGATACTTTAAGCGGAACAGAATCAAAAATCTATTCCAATATCGATAGCCTTGAAAAAATGCCATCGTTCAGAAGAACAATGGCGATAGCAATGTTCCTGTTTTCAGGGTACACATCAGTAGGTGGCGGATGGCTTGAAGTAGGACCAGCAGCAGCTTTTTACGGATTTAATCCGATAGAAGGATTTAAACTTCGTTTGGGTGGAAGAACAACACCAAAACTCAGTAAGCGGATCTATTTTGAAGGTTATGGTGCGTATGGTTTTAAAGACGAGAATTTTAAATATTTTCTGGGAACCACTTATTCATTAAATAATAAATCGATTTATACCTTCCCGCTGAAATATATCCGGGCCAGTTATCAGCACGATACAAAAATTCCCGGTCAGGAATTACAGTTTGTACAGGAAGATAATTTCTTCCTTTCATTTAAAAGAGGAAACAACGATAAATGGATTTATAACGACATCTTCAAATTTGAATATGTTCATGAATTGCAAAACAGGTTATCCTACACTTTAGGGTATCGTAACTGGAGGCATACACCTGCAGGTTCTATTGTGTACAATA
This sequence comes from Chitinophagaceae bacterium, assembly GCA_003526435.1. Taxonomy (GTDB): domain Bacteria; phylum Bacteroidota; class Bacteroidia; order Chitinophagales; family Chitinophagaceae; genus Sediminibacterium. The sequence continues at coordinate 31,100 of DPWF01000397.1, forward strand.
AAGTGGTGAATGGGAATGTTGTAAATATTCCCTCCATTAATACCTCTGAATTTTCTGCCCAGTTACGTTGGGCACCCAAAGAACAGTTTTACCAGGGTAAAGTATTCAGGATACCCATCATCAATAAATATCCCATTTTCACACTGCGCTTTACTGCCGGCGTAAAAGGATTATTTAAAAGCGAATACAATTACCAGAACATCAACCTGAGAGTAGAAAAAAGAGTATTTATGTCGCAACTGGGTTATAGCGATATGGTAGTGGAAGGCGGTTATACATTCGGCTCAGCACCATACCAGTTGTTAACGGTGCATCGTGCCAACCAGACTTATGCTTATCAGCTAAACTCTTATAACCTGATGAACTTTCAGGAATTTGTGAGCGATCATTATGCAACATTATTGGTTGATCATCATTTCAATGGACTCATCTTTAACCGCATTCCGTTATTGCGGAAATTGAAATTGCGTGAGTTGTTGAGTATGAAAATTATTTATGGTGGCATACGCGATCAGAACAATCCGGATAAAAATCCAGACCTGATCAAGTTTCCAACCACATTAGGAGTACCTACTACCTTCTCACTGAGTAAAAAACCATATATCGAAGGAAGTGTAGGTGTTGGAAATATTTTCAAACTGTTCCGGGTTGACCTTATACGCAGGTTTAATTATAAAGAAAACCCAAATATCAGTACCTGGGGTGTGAGAGCACGTTTTAAATTTGATTTCTGATTTAGTAGTTAATTTGTATCATAGAATAAATGCATGGAAAAGGTTCCTTTAAGAATAAAATTACAAAAGGCTATATACGTAGTAATTGATCCGTTTGTGAAAGGATTGATTAAACTCGGACTTACGCCCAATATGGTAACCATGATTGGTTTTGTACCGAATATTGGTGTGGCAGTTATTTTTATTGAAGGTGGCGAGCGCGGAAACCGTGGTGATCTTTCATACGTAGGATGGGCAGGTGCACTGGTACTTTTTGCAGGCTTGTTTGATATGCTAGATGGTCAGGTGGCACGTCTCGGAAAAATGAGTTCATCATTTGGGGCCATGTTCGATTCCGTACTCGACAGGTATAGCGAACTGATTATGTTTCTGGGTATTTGTTATTACCTGATTGCACATCATTATTTTTTTAGCTCACTGTTTGCATTTATTGCGATGATTGGCTCCATGATGGTAAGTTATACCAGAGCAAGAGCAGAAGGATTGGGTATTGAATGTAAAGATGGACTGATGCAAAGACCCGAGCGCATTGTACTTATTGGTGTATCGGCCATAGCCTGTGGCATTGCTGGAGAATATATTGGAGGAGACTGGAAATGGTATATCAGTGGCGTGAAGTTTCATGTGCTGGAAACCATGTCCATTTTTACTTTACCTCTTACTGTAATGGCTGTGCTTACCAATATTACAGCCATCAACAGGCTGCGCAGTTCGAAAAAAGCACTCGACGCAAAAGATATGTTGGTGAAAGCATCCAAAACATCAGCATTGCCATTATTGATCGCTGGCTTATTGTTTGCAGGCTTGTTTTCTTTTAACAATGGTTATGCGCAGCAGGATGCGCCATCTGTTAACAGCCGCAAAACAGTTATTGAGCCTCAGGATACCTTCCCGGTACCCAGGGGAAATAGTAAACAGCTTTTTTACCTGCAGCGAACTGCCAATACCAATACCATTATTTGCGAACTGAAATACAACAAAAATGGTGAACTGGATGAAGATGATCCAGTTCACGTATTCTGGATTCGCTATCCCGAGGGAGGACAGAAAAAAGAACTGTCTTATATACAGCGTGTTTTTGCATACGGCATTAAATCGCAGGTGCTGGGAAAAGATTCCTACAAACTGCATTTTGTTTCTTATAAAAAACGGCCTATGTACCTGATGCGCTCGCCTAAAGACAATCAGTTTAAAGTATATACTACTATCAATAATCAACAGGCTGTGTTAAACCGCATATTTATTAAAGTGGATGGTGGTACATTCTGGTCGCCAAACGTAGTGTATATGGAAATGAAAGGCGTAGATGAACAAACAGGGAAAGAAGTAATGCAAAGATTTAAACCCTGATATGACAGGTTATCTCAAATCAACAGAACCTTTTTTTTCAGCCAGACATTTGCTGACGACAACTGTGGTTTCAGCCGCATACTTGTTATTAAGTTATTGGCTGATCGGATACAAACAGGACCAGTTGAGTTTAGTGATACTGTTTAATGTTTGTTATTACCTCTCGCGTATTACAAGAAAATTTATTCTCGGCTTTTCCATATTCATTGTCTTCTGGATCATTTTCGATTTCATGAAGGCCTTCCCTAACTATCTTTATCAGCAAGTGCATATAGAAGATCTGTATGCAACAGAAAAAAAATGGTTTGGTATACAACAAAACGGTGTAATACTCACGCCTAATGAATACTGGTCAGTAAATCATACTACCTGGCTCGATATTTTAACCGGATTCTTTTACCTGAGCTGGGTGCCGGTACCACTGGGTTTTGCTGCTTTTCTTTTTTTCAAAAACCGGAAATGGTTCCTGCAATTTTCATTAACTTTTTTACTGGTAAACATTCTCGGGTTTATTATTTATTATGTTTATCCGGCGGCACCACCCTGGTACATACAGGAATATGGTTTTAGTTTTCAGGCCGGAACGCCAGGAAACACGGCCGGCTTGTCGAGGTTCGATACTTATTTTGATGTAAGCATATTCAAATCATTATATGCGAAAAGCTCGAATGTATTTGCCGCTATGCCTTCACTGCATTCTGCATACCCACTTATTGTATTGTATTACGGATGGAAGTTCAGACTGAAGTGGATAAACCTGTTCTTTGCACTCATAATGACAGGCATATGGTTTTCTGCAGTTTATACCAGTCATCACTATGTACTCGATGTATTGGCAGGAATTGTATGTGCCATTACAGGGATACTGCTGTTTTCCTGGTTGTTGACCAAACAAAAAAGCGTTAAAAACGCTATAGATACTTATTCTCGCATCATTGAGTAGCACAGGCAAATCTTTCATAACGTTTCTTTTATAATTATTTACGGATATTTGCGCAATGGCAATTATTAAACCCTTCAGGGCACTACGCCCGCAACCACAACTGGCAAAGCAAGTGGCCAGCAGACCTTACGACGTTTTAAACAGTACAGAAGCAAAAATTGAGGCACAGGGAAATCCAGCTTCATTTCTTCATATTACAAAAAGTGAAATCGATTTACCAGAAACAGTAGACATTCATGCACAGGAAGTGTACGAACAGGCCAAAGAAAACCTGGATGCATTCATGAAACGCGAAGTATTGTTTCGCGAGTCAAAAGAATGCTATTATATCTATCAACTCATTATGAATGGACGCAAACAAACAGGTCTTGTTTGTGTAAGCAGTATTAATGATTATGAAAATGATGTGATACGTAAACATGAATTCACCCGTCCGGAGAAAGAACAGGATCGTATTAATCATATCCGTATTTCCGGTGCACAAACCGGAAATGTTTTTCTGGCATACAGAAGTAACGACGCCCTGGATGAGTTGATTGAAAAATGGAAAGAAAACAAATCGCCTGTATATGATTTTACGGCAGACGATGATATTCAGCATACGATCTGGATTGTAAACGATACAACAGTTTGCGATCAGATCACAAATATTTTTCAGTCAGCTATTCCCTACACTTATATTGCAGATGGTCACCATCGTGCAGCATCTGCAGCCAAAGTGCGGAAGGCTTTAGGCGCTGATGCGGGTCCGGGGGCCGACTATTTTCTCACTACTTTATTCCCCTCCAATCAGTTACAGATCATGGATTATAACAGGGTGGTAAAGGATTTAAATGGAATGACAGTAGCGGCTTTTATACAGGCACTTGAAAAGCAATTTGATGTACAGTTGAAAGGCAACGAACCGGTAAAACCCTCTGCATTACATGAATTTGGCATGTATTTGGAAGGTAATTGGTATGTACTCAAAGCAAAACCCACTGCCTATACCAATGACCCCATCGGTGTATTGGATGTAACGGTTTTGCAGAACCATGTACTCGATACATTATTAAATATAAAAGACCCAAGAACCGATACACGTGTTGAATTTGTAGGAGGAATCAGGGGACTCAGAGAATTGGAGAAAAAAGTAAACAGTGGCGACTTTGCAGCAGCTTTTAGTTTATACCCGGTAACCATTGACCAGTTGTTTGATATTTCAGACAGTGGAAATGTAATGCCACCTAAAAGCACCTGGTTTGAACCAAAATTACGCGATGGGTTATTGACACACCTTATTGGAGAATAACGTAATAAAGTTTAAAAAAGCAATTATGCGTATAGTAGTATTAATAGCTCTGATGTTGTCGCAGCTTATCGTGACAGCACAGGAGCCTGGAAAAAAATTGCAGGAAACTGCTAAAAGCATGCTCATGCAAGGCGATTTCGACAATGCAATTGCCATATTGGAAACCGCTTCCAAACAGGCACCAGCCGATATATCTATTCAGAAAGATCTGGCTTATGCCTGCTATCTTAAAAGAGATTTTGGCAAATCGATTCAGGTTGGAAAGATACTGGCAGAAAGAGCAGATGCAGACGAACAGGTGTACCAGATTCTTGGGTTGTGTTATAAAGCAACTGCATCATACAAAGAAGGGGCAAAACTGTATAAAGCGGCTTTAAAAAAATTCCCCAATAGCACAATCATTTATAATGAATTTGGAGAGCTGCTGGCCATGGATAATGCAGCATCAGAAGCCATAGAGCAATGGGAAAAAGGTATTACTGCCGATCCGAATTACAGCAGTAATTATTATAATGCCTGTATCTATTATACCAAAACCGGTAATTGGATAAGGGTAGCGTTGTATGGAGAACTTTTTGTAAACCTTGAAAGTTTTACGGAAAGAACGACAGATGTGAAGAAAGCAATTCTCAATGCCTGGCAAAAACTTTTTTTACCTGCCGTTATTACACAGCAATTAAAAAATAATTCTTCTGCTTTTGAAAAAGCAGTGCTGCAGACAATGGAAAAAATTGTTCCCACTGTAACAGCAGGCTTTCAGGCTGAAACAAGTACATCAATCCGCTCTAAATGGGTACTCGACTGGTTTAAGGGCAATAAAGGATATCCATTTGGTTTATTTGACCAGCAGCAATATTTTATCCGGGAAGGATTATTCGAAGCATACAATCAATGGCTTTTTGCTGAACCCGTGAATCCGGATGCATACAAGGTTTGGAAAGACACACACCCGAAAGAAGCTACGGCCTTTGAAGCATACCAGAAAACAAGATTGTTTAAACTACCACCTGGTCAGCATTATTTCTCCAGATAAACCTTTGAAATATAAGTCTAAAGCCTGTATCAGCGAATACGGGCTTTTTTATTTGTAGGCTTTTGCCTAAATTGACTTCCTTAAACTACTTATCATGGAAAACCAAAGAGATGAACGACTCTGGCGTATTGCAAAAAAAAGAGCTTCTTTTAAAAGAACCCTTTATGCTTATATTATCATCGTAGCCTTTTTATGGGCCATTTGGTGGATGAATACCGGTAGAATAACGGGTTTTGTGGGAACTCCCTGGCCAATCTGGGTCATGTTGGGTTGGGGTATAGCATTAGGGTTCCAGTATTTTAATGCATATAATGGAAGTACACGTGATCTTGCTGAAGAAGAATATGAAAGGCTGAAAAAGCAATAGCCGATAGCGAAAAGTGAAAACGTATTTATTTGAATGATTGCCATATGATTGTAAAAAGACTTTTTGATTGCCTGCAACACCAGTTACAGCATTTTCCTAAAAAAGACATGCTCGCTGCAAAAGAAAAAGGACAGTGGGTAACTTATAGCACCGAACAGGTAGTAGATACTGTGAACAGGTTTAGTGCAGGGCTGTTACAGTTAGGTGTAAGTGCAAGAGAGATAACCCCGGAGTCTAGCGACAAAATCGCTATCATCAGCAATAACCGTCCGGAATGGATTTTTACTGACCTGGCCGCTCAACAGATAGGCGCAATACTGGTTCCGGTATATCCAACAACAAGCCCATCTGAACTGGAATTTATTTTAAATGATGCTGCGGTACAATACCTTTTTGTAAGCAATGCTGAATTATTGGAGAAGGCAAAGACAGTAGCTGCCCATGTTCCATCCATCAAAGCCATTTATACTTTTGATAAGATTGAAGGTGCTAGACACTGGACTGAAGTAACATCGCTTGCAACAGAAGCCAGCATACAACAGGTAAAAGAAATCAGTGCAAGTATTCCTGTATCACATCTTGCAACCATCATATACACTTCAGGTACAACAGGTACCCCAAAAGGAGTGATGCTGAGTCACAGGAATATTTATTGTAATGCGCAATTTTCTAAAGAAAGTTTTCCATTTAATGATGCGCCGGAATCGAAAGTATTGAGCTTCCTCCCATTGAATCATATTTTCGAAAAAACAGTCACCTGCATCTATTTATACAGTGGCATCAGTATTTATTATGCCGAAAGCCTTGAAACCATTGGAGATAATCTTCGTGAAATAAAGCCCGATGGTTTTACAACTGTTCCCCGTTTGCTGGAGAAAGTATTTGAACGAATCATGGCAAAGGGGAATGAATTGACCGGTATCAAAAGAAAATTATTTTTCTGGGCAGTATCACTCGCAGAACGTTACGATAACCTGAAAAGCGGGGGCCTCTGGTATAATATGCAACTTGCGCTGGCCAATAAACTGATTTTTAGTAAATGGCGTGAAGCGTTGGGAGGTAATGTGGCATTTATTGTAACAGGTGGGGCGGCTTGTCAGGTAAAACTTTTGCGCATATTCAATGCAGCCCGTGTTCCGGTGTATGAAGGATATGGTCCAACAGAAAACAGCCCGGTAATCAGTGTAAACCGACAGGCAAAAGGATTAACAAAATTTGGTACGGTTGGCCCTGTAATCAATGGTGTTGAATTGAAACTGGCTGAAGACGGAGAAATCTGTGTGGCTGGTCCAAGTGTAATGGAAGGATATTATAAACGCCCGGATCTTACTGCGGAAGCGGTCATCGACGGCTGGTTACATACAGGCGATATTGGCATTATTGAAGATGGAAAATTCCTGAAGATTACCGACCGAAAAAAAGAACTGTTTAAAACAAGTGGGGGTAAATACGTAGCTCCACAGCCAATCGAAAACAAACTAAAAGAAAGTCCATTTATTGAACAGATCATGGTAGTGGGTTCAGAAAGAAAATTTGTGGGAGCTTTAATTGTCCCATCTTTTCTTACGCTGAAAGAATGGATGAAAGAAAAGGGGGTTACTTATACAACGAATGAAGATGCTGTACATAATCCCAGGGTGCTGGAACTTTATCGTGAGCTGGTAGAGAGTTATAACAGCTATTTTAACCATGTAGAACAGATTAAAAAATTTGAATTGCTGCCACAGGAATGGACCATTGATACTGGCGAGCTGACACCTAAAATGAGTTTGAAAAGAAAAGTGGTGATGGAAAAATTTAAAGCAGCAATAGAACATATTTATGCCTGATAAACGTCAGCTCAATATAAAACTGTATAAGGTTTAATATTACAGTGTATGACAATGATCATGTGCAATAAGTTATTTATTCCTTCCGTAGAATAAACACGCAGCATCGTAAAGTATACTAAAAAATGATCGAATCAGGCATTTATCGTGCAATGATTGAGAATGCAATGGATGCATTCTTTCTCACCAAAACAGATGGTACCATACTGGATGCCAACAGTGCAGCATGCGAAATGTTTGGATATACACCTGATGAATTGCGGGGTGTAAAAAGAAAGCAAATTATTGATATAGAATCACCTGGTCTTGCAGAACACCTTAAAGAAAGACAGGAAAAGGGGAAAGTGGTTTGTGAACTAATCGGGATACGAAAAAATGGAGAAAAATTCCCCATCTGGGTTTCATCTGTAATTTTTAGTGAAGAAGAGGAGGAGCAAAAAACATTTACTATTATTCATGATATAACAGAGCTGAAGCGAAGAGAAAAAGAGTTGAAAGATGCCGAGATGAATATGCGAATGGTATTGAATAATACCGAAGAACTCTTCATTATCCTGGATAAAGATCTTCGGGTTATAAATTTTAACAAAGCCACGGAAGAAAAATCAAAAAAATTACTGGGTGTTCCATTCGAAAAAGGAAGATCAATATTCGACAGCGCCGATCCTCAACGCGTGCCATACCTGAAAGAATTATATGCCGAAGTATTGAATGGATCGATTCGTATGAGTACAGTGGAAATACCTGCAACAGTTGAGCATCCAAAATTTATTATTGATATCCGGTATGCACCACTTTACGAAAATGAAGAAATTGAAGGGGTAATTATTAACATTCACGATGTTACTGAAACCAAGGAAAAAGAAGCGAAGCTGTTACAAACCAATGAGCGTTTTTATTACGCAACAAAAGCAACCAATGATGCGATATGGGATTGGGATATACAACAGGACAAAGTATTACGTGTAGGCGATGGGTTGGAAAATATGTTTGGATATGAGATCGCAGAAGCCGCAAGCGATAAAAACTTTTGGATAGATAGGGTGCATCCTGATGATATAAAAATGATGACAGATAAGAGAAGTCATGTTCTATTTCATACGAACGAACTGTATTGGGAGGATGAGTACCGGTTTCGCCGATCAGATGGTACGTATGCTTATGTGTTTGATAAAGGATATATTATTCGTGATGCAGAAGGTAAACCACAAAGAATGATAGGTGCAACACAGGATGTATCACAAAGAAAAGAATCAGAAGCTTTATTACTCGAATTAAATAATAGGCTTAAGAAGCGGGCAGAAGAATTGGTGAGTTCAAATATTGAACTGGAACGATTTGCATATGTGGCATCACATGATTTACAGGAACCGCTGAGAATGGTAACCAGCTTTTTGCAATTGTTCCGGAAAAGATATGAGGGTAAAATCGACGAAACTGCCGATCAGTATATCCATTTTGCAGTAGATGGGGCAGAACGAATGAAAATCCTTATCATGGATTTGCTCGAATATTCAAGAGTAGGGTCAAGTGCCGAAGTGTTTCAGGAAACTGATCTAAACGAGCTGCTGAAAGAATTGAGGGAGGTTTTTTCTAAAACCTGTGAAGAAAAAAATGCAACCATTCATGTTGAGGCAATGCCGATCGTTAAAGCAAATAAAACACAGTTGTTTCAGTTGTTTCAGAACCTGGTTAGTAATGCTTTAAAATATCATAGCGGTCGGGCACCTGAAATTGTAATTTCCTGCGAAGAGAAGGAAGATGAATATGTCTTTTCGGTAAAAGACAACGGGATAGGAATTGATCCCTCATTTCATGAAAAAATATTTGTCATTTTTCATCGTTTGCACAGCCGTTCTGAATATGGAGGAACCGGTATAGGATTAGCCATCTGTAAAAAAATTGCCGAGCGTCATGGAGGTAAAATTTGGGTAGAATCGGAACTCGGGAAAGGCAGTAATTTTTTCTTCTCTATATCCAGAAGAATATAAAAGAACTGTATTGTTTTTGATTCTTTAAATGTTTAGTATCTTGTTAGAGTAACAGATGAAAATCCGCGAAAATTCAATCACCCAAATGGTCTGCCATGTCAGATAGCCACCCATCGATAACGGTATTGATCGTAGAGGATAATCCCGGAGACCTTTTCCTCCTGGAAGAATTGTTAAAGAGTGCATCATTACATATACACCGTTTAATTAAAGTTGTAAACGCAACAGATGCCATACAGGTGTTACAACAGGAAGAAGTAAATCTTGTTTTACTTGATTTGAGTTTACCGGATAGTAGCGGTCTTCAGTCATACGAATCAATTAATGAATATGCAGCATCAATACCCATTATTGTTCTGACAGGATTGATTGATATGGAAGTGGCACTGGAAACCANNNGCGCAGGATTACCTGATAAAAGGCGAGTTTGATGAAAAGCTCCTCGACAAATCAATCCAGTACAGTATAGAGCGTAAAAAAAGCCAGGAAAGTTTAAGGGAAAGTAACGACAGGTATAAGTTTGTTACAAAGGCAACAAATGATGTGGTATGGGATATGAATATTGATACCAGAAAAATACTGTGGGCTGGTGAAAATTTCAAGCGACTATTCGGTTATGAATTGCAGGACGATGAAAGTGATTTTGATTTTTGGGCTAGTAAAATACATCACGATGAACGAACTGCTGTAGTAGGCAGATTATTAGATACTTGTAACGGAAACAGTGGAGAATTATGGAGCGATGAGTACAGATTCAAAAAAGCAGACGGAACCTATGCTTATATCCTGGACAAAGGATACCTCTTATATAAAAATGGAAGAGCCATTCGTATGATTGGCTCTATGCAGGATATCACAGAAAGAAAACTGGCAGAACTACATGTAGTAAATAATGAAAGACGTTTTCGATCACTGGTACAAAATGGATCCGACATGATCAAAATACTGGATGAAAATGCAGTATTTACATTTTCAAGCCCAAGTGTTGAACAGGTGTTGGGTTTTTCTTCCGGAGAGATCATAGGAAAAAATGTTTTCGACTTTATACATCCTGATGAGTTACAGAATATCAGCAAACAGTTTGAGATCATTAAACATGCTGATTATCATGAAATACAATATTTCAGGTTTAAAAATGCCGCTGGAGAATGGCGATGGCTCGAAACCAAACTTACCAACCTGTTGAATGATCCGGCTGTAAAAGGTATCGTATCTAATTCCAGAGACGTAACGGAAAAGAAAAAAGCAGAAGAAGCGATACGTGCGTCTGAAGAAAGATACCGGAACTTGTTTTTTAATAACCCCATGTCTATCTATATATGGGATATTGAAACGTTTGAAATACTGGAGGTGAATGATACAGCTCCAAGAGAATATGGATATTCAAGAGAAGAGTTCTTCACTTTATCGATGCTCGAATTAAGAAAAGAAGAAGATATCCCAAAATACCGCGAGTATGTGAAAAAATTAGCGGCATCGGGCCCTGAAACGGTAACACAGGGTGTCTGGAAACATACACGTAAGAATGGCGACCCTATTTTTATGGAGATTTATTCACAGAAAATAAATTTCAAAGACCGAAAAGCAGTTATTGCATTGGCCAATAATGTAACAGAAAAAATAAGACTGGAGAAAAAACTGGAAGAAGAAAGAAATGCCAAACAAAAAGAAATAACCGAAGCAGTGATACGGGTGCAGGAAAAAGAACGCTACGAAATAAGCCGTGAACTGCATGATAATGTAAACCAGCAATTAACAGTGGCCATGATGTACATTGCCACTGCAGAAAAAGGAACAGGTAATGCAGAAGCGCTGCTAAAACAATCTTCGGCTTTTATATACAATGCAATTGAGGAAATCAGGAAACTGTCAAAAGCCCTTGTAACACCTTTGATTAAAGATTTTGGTCTCTGTAAAGCTATTGATGGTTTGATAGAAGATATTCAGTTGGCCAATACGATACATCTTGANNTTGATTTCTTTTATGGAAATTTTCAGGAAGAAGATATCAGCTATGAATTCAAGTTAAACATATTCCGTATTGTGCAGGAACAAATGAATAATATCATAAAACACGCACAGGCAAAACAGGTAGTGATAGAATTATATCGTGAAGAAAAAATTAGACTTTCTATTATTGACGACGGGGTTGGTTTTGATACTGAACAGAAACGAAACGGAATAGGACTTAACAATATTCAAACCCGGACTGATTTATATGCTGGTAAAATAGATATACAATCTGCGCCGGGGCAGGGTTGCAAAATCAAAATTGAATACCCTGTAACAAATGATATTTTAATCAGTAAGTAACTGTCTTCTTCGGGGTAAAAAAGATAGCCGCTGATACAAATCAGCGGCTATCTTTTTTATAAACTGTGTGTAGCGAATAAATTTTATTCAACGCCTGGCTGCTTTAATTTCCAGCCCGTTTTGGCTTTCTCTGCATCAACAATTTTCTTAACATCAGCCAGTAATTTTTTAGCATCGTACACAATACCATCTTTAATGGTAAACTGAACGCCGCCTGATCTTACAATTTTATTTTCTTTGGTAAGTTCAATGGCGCCTGTGCCATACAAAACCTGTAGATTTTTTAAGGGGTTGGCGTTTACAATAACTATATCGGCTAGTTTACCTATTTCAATACTGCCAATTTCTTTTTCCATACCCAAAGCCTGTGCACCGTATAAAGTGGCAGAGCGAATGACTTCGAGCGGATGAAAGCCAGCTTCCCGTAACAACTCTAGTTCACGGATATAACCAAAACCATAAGTCTGGTAAATAAATCCATTGTCGGAGCCAGCGGTTACACGACCTCCACGATTTTTATATTCATTGATAAAACCCATCCATAACCTGTAATTGTTTTTCCATTCTACTTCCTGCTCTGTTCCCCAGTTGTGCCAATACGACCCATGACTCTGGTAGCTGGGCTCATAAAATTTCCAGAGAGAAGGCAGCGTATAATCTTCATGCCACTCGGCTCTTCTGGCACGATGCAGATCGCGGTTGGCTTCGTAAATATTGAAAGTGGGGTCGAGCGTAAAATCGAGGGAGATCAATTCATTCATCACTTTGTTCCAGTGATCAGAATAAGGGGCAGCAGCCTGTTTCCATAACTTCCCCGCTTCTTCAAAACGGTGTTGCTCATTGTTATAGTTATAATCAGCCGGATAGTTTTGAATGGTTTTATCGGTAAATAAAGCTTCAGGTAAACCATACCAGTGTTCCATACTGGTCATACCTGCTCTTGCAGAATTAAGTACATTCCAGCGGGCAACATCTGTTTGTGCATGGTGAGCGGTAGAACGTAAACCCAATGCTTTGTTTTCACGAACAGCAGCATCCATTACTTCAGGGGATGCGCCAAAAAATTTAATACCGTCTGCACCTTTTTTAGCATTGTCACGAACCCAGTTACGGGCCTGTTCTGCATTGGTAATGGGTCCGCGGTTGCCCTGGCCAAAAGAAGTATAGGCAAAAATGCGGGGAGCTGTAATAGTATTGGCTGCACTTTTGCGTTTATGTTCCAGTACCCAGTCTAAACCGTTGCCGGCCGAAGGATCGCGGATAGTAGTAATGCCATGTGCCATCCATAATTTAAAAACATATTCTGCGGGGGTGCCCTGTGCTGTGCCACCAATATGACCATGCATATCAATAAAACCAGGTAAGGCATACATGCCTTCGCAGTTCAGTTCTTTACCACCTGCTTTGAGTGCAGGTCTCCTGTTCTGGTTAATAGGTAATCCCGGACTACCCACACCCTGTATCTGCACAATACGATTGTTTTCAATTACAATATCCATAGGTCCCAATGGAGGTGCACCGGTACCATTGATGAGGGTAACACCACGGATGATGAGTTGCGTATAAGGCCCGTCACCGTCTTTTATTTCAGGAGCTTTGGCTATCTGTGCACAGAGGGTAAAAAGGGAAAGCTGAAAGGAAAGAAAAAGAAACAATATTTTTTTCATGGCAATTGAATTGGAGAATGAAAATAACGAATATGAAGCGAATATGATTCGCTATTACAGAATGATATACGTCTGTTAATCTTTTGTCGAAAGATATTTTCCCCTTATCACATCCTGCACCGGCTTTCCTTCTATCTTACTCTCTAACCATGAAATTACATCGAGGTACATAAAGGCACGGTTTTCAAGACTGTTTTTTTCCAGCGGTCTCAGCTTATTTAATAACAATTCGAACTGGGGTTTCAGCTTGCGGGGTGTAAGTTTGAAAGACTGTTTGAGAAAAGAAAATATTTCAACCTCAACCGTACTCAGGTTCTGCATCTTCGACATAAAACGATATACCGATTTCAACAGGTACTCTAATAAATCAAAATTCCCAAGTTCATAATGCGCAATCAGGTGTAACAAACGTGCATAACATTGCAGGTCGGTACGCAGGTCAACTTTCAGATTAATAATCTTATTCAGGTAATCAATACTTTTTTCATGATCACCCGAACCAAAATAAAGAGAAGCAAATTTGTAGTAGAAAACAAGTATGCGATGCCTGTCGAGATAGATTTCATATTCTTTCAGCTTCTCTTCAATTTCTGGTACCAGTTCCAATCCCTTTGTAAAAGTACCTTCCATAAAGTGCTTGTTCAGCTTGGCTGTGTACAGGTACAAAAAAGTTTGTATCAGGTTATTGTGGTTATGTTGAACAACGGGTTCAAGTGTAAACCGTTCAAACTGTTGAATGGTTTCTTCAAATTTTTTATGATTACGCAGGTCAAAGTGAGCACTTAGCAGGTTGTGCATGCCTTTTATATATTGCGCCGTTTCTACTTCAATCATTTTGGGCGACTGGTTGAAAAGATCCACCCATTTCTGACAGTACCGATAGTATAAAAGAAAATCCTGAATAATAAAACCATACCAGCAATAACACTGGTAACGATAAAGCTTCTCATAGAACCCATCGCAGCTTTTCACCTGCTCCAGCAAATCCTGTTTGAATATCTGGTCAACCTCAGCCCTGTCTTTTTCATTTCTTGCGTGGCCGTTCTGAATATACCAGCTATACAACAACAGGGAAAGATCAGATAGCTGCCCGATTAATTGTAAACGGCCATTGATTTCTTCCGATTCTGCGCTCAGTTTTTCTGCCCTGTCCTGCATGCTCCTGGTAATATGTAGCGCTTCAATTTTTTTCTCGAGGAAAACTACCTGTAAAATATAAGTAACCTGTTGGTGGTTACGGGCCATATCCTTAATCTTATCCAGCACTTTCAAACTCTGCAGGTATAGACCTTTATTATAAAGCAGTCGGGCAAAGTCGAGTTGTTCGTGTAACTGAAGGTCAATATTCTCTTCTTTTTTCAGGGAACGCAAGCTGGTTAGTACTTCCTGGTATAAACGTGCTTTGAGGTTCGATAACTGTTGTTTCTGTATACCTTGATGTTTTTTTAACAGCAATTCCTCGTCATAATGCTTCATTTTATCCAGCGCATCGAATAGCTGAACCACTTTCAGATCGCCGGACCCCCCCGAATGACTTTTCATATACAGCTTAAAATGCCTTTTCTCGGCTGTTTCGAGCGATTGTATGAGCTGAAAAAGGGTATCTGTACTTCGGTTAGGCATGGTAAATCTTACTGGTTAAAATCCTTTACTGACAATGGTTTCATCAGAATTGAAGCTGTTTGTACAGTGTAAAATAACATCAATTTTGATCTGAAACCGCTCAATAACTCATCTAAATTCGAAGATAAGCAGGCTGATGATTTGTTAATACAGGCAATCGTTAACAAAATCTTTCAGCTTGCTTTTTTATCCTAATTATAAAAACGAAGACGAAATGGGTCAGCAGGTCTATATTTTTGACACCACATTACGCGATGGGGAACAGGTACCAGGTTGTAAACTCAATACCAAGGAGAAACTGGAGCTGGCCCTTAAACTCGAGGCCCTGGGCGTGGATATTATCGAAGCTGGTTTCCCCATTTCATCACCCGGCGATTTTGAATCGGTGGAACAAATTGCCAAAGCGGTTAAGAATGCAACAGTATGTGGCCTGAGCCGGGCCGTACAAAAAGATATTGAAGTGGCAGCACAGGCATTAAAATATGCCAGACGACCCCGCATTCATACGGGTATTGGCACATCCGATTATCACATCAAAGCTAAATTCAATGCTACACAGGATGAAATACTGGCACGTGCTGTACAGGCCGTAAAATGGGCACGTAATTTTACTGACGATGTGGAGTTTTATGCAGAAGATGCAGGCAGAACCGAAAATGTGTACCTGGCAAGAGTAATTGAAGCTGTTATTGCCGCCGGCGCCACAGTAGTAAATATTCCTGATACTACAGGTTATTGCTTACCTCACCAGTATGGTGAAAAAATTGCTTACCTGAAAAATAATGTCTCCAATATTGATAAGGCCGTAATATCCTGTCATTGCCATAATGATCTTGGCCTGGCAACTGCCAATGCCATTGCAGGTGTTATCAATGGTGCACGACAAATAGAATGTACTGTTAACGGTTTGGGAGAAAGAGCCGGTAATACTTCACTGGAAGAAGTGGTAATGATATTGCAGCAGCATAAAGATCTCGGCTTTTATACACAGATACAAACACAGCAGTTAAATCCAATTAGCCGTGAAGTATCAGATATAATGCGTATGCCTGTTCAACCCAATAAAGCAATTGTTGGTGCCAATGCATTTTCTCATTCATCGGGTATTCACCAGGATGGGTTTCTGAAAGATGCACAGACATATGAAATCATCAATCCCGAAGAAGTAGGTGCAGAGGGAAGTAAGATTGTATTAACGGCCAGAAGCGGAAGAAGTGCACTGGCACATCGTTTTCAGAAATTAGGTTACCAATATAACAGGAATGATATAGATGTTTTATATCAGTCGTTTTTACAGGTAGCAGACAGAAAAAAAGAAGTGGAGGAGAGTGATCTGCATGCAATGGCACAGGCCTATAAACCTGAGCCGGCAATGGCATAGGATTTTCTCATCAGCATAGTTTTAGTTTTTCTTCCAGCATGGCACATCAGTGCCATGCTATTTAAAAAGATTATGGCAAAGACATTATTTGAAAAAATTTGGGATAAGCACGTTGTCAAACAGATCGACGGTGGCCCGTCTGTATTGTATATCGATAAACACTTCATACATGAAGTAACCAGTCCCCAGGCATTCAAAGGCATTGAAAAACGGGGACTTTCTGTTTTCAGACCCGACCAGGTAGTGGCCACGGCCGACCATAATGTACCCACACTCAATCAACACCTGCCTATTAAAGATGAATTGTCGCGTCTGCAGGTTCAGCAATTGATTGAAAACTGTAAGAAACACAATATTGAATTATACGGGTTGGGGCATCCCTTCCAGGGTATTGTACATGTAATTGGTCCGGAACTGGGTATTACACAACCAGGTATGACGATTGTTTGTGGCGACAGCCATACATCAACACACGGCGCTTTCGGAACCATTGCATTTGGTATTGGAACCAGTGAAGTAGAAATGGTATTTGCTTCTCAATGCCTTATGCAAAGCAAACCTAAGTTGATGCGCATAAATATTGAAGGTGATCTGAACAAAGGTGTGGTATCGAAAGACATTATACTCTATATCATTTCAAAAATATCGGCCAGCGGTGCTACCGGCTATTTTGTAGAGTATGCGGGTTCAGCCATCCGTTCACTGTCTATGGAAGCAAGAATGACCATCTGTAACATGAGTATCGAAATGGGTGCGCGTGGCGGTATGATTGCTCCTGATGAAACTACTTTCAACTATTTAAAAGGAAGACAGTTTGCACCATCAGGAGAACAATGGGAAAAGAAAGTTGCAGCATGGCAAGAATTATATAGTGATGCAGATGCAGTATTTGATGAGGAAATTCATATTGATGCATCTGCCATTGAGCCGATGATCACTTATGGAACCAATCCGGGTTTAGGTATTGCCATTAACGGTCTGGTACCTGTTGCAGAAAGCATTCCGGATGAAGGTGAAAGAAATAATATCATGAAAGCGCTGCAATACATGGGTCTGGAAAGTGGTAAATCTTTGTTGGGAATGCCCGTTCAGCATGTGTTTATAGGCAGTTGTACCAATTCGAGGATTGAAGATTTACGAATGGTGGCCTCACTCATCAAGGGAAGAAAAAAACACGACCAGGTACAGGTGATGATTGTTCCTGGCTCACAACAGGTATCAAAACAGGTACAGGCAGAAGGATTGGATAAAGTATTCAGGGAAGCCGGCTTTGAAATAAGACAGGCGGGTTGTAGTGCATGCCTAGGGATGAATGAAGATAAAATACCTGCAGGTGAATATTGTATCAGTACCAGCAATAGAAATTTTGAAGGCAGGCAGGGAGCAGGTGCTAGAACATTGCTGGCAAGCCCGCTAACAGCGGCGGCGGCAGCGATTACAGGGGTAGTAACAGATGTAAGAGAATTAATATAAGCTGCAGGTTTCAAGCCACAAGCAGACTTTGATTATGGCTTGTAGCTTGCGGCTCAAGGCTTGAAGCAAAAAAAAATGAATAAAGTAACAACGATACAAAGCAGGTTTGTTCCGATTACAATGGAAAACATTGATACGGACCAGATTATTCCTGCGCGTTTTTTAAAAGCAACAACAAGAGAGGGATTTGGTAAAAATCTTTTTCGTGACTGGCGTTATCTCAATGATGATGAACAACAACCAAAGACAGATTTTGTATTGAACAAACCCATATTCAGCGGAGAAATTCTGGTTGCAGGAAAAAATTTCGGATGTGGTTCATCGCGGGAACATGCAGCATGGGCCATAAAAGATTATGGATTTGCTGCGGTTGTCTCCAGTTTTTTTGCAGATATCTTTAAGAATAATGCCTTGAACAACGGACTTTTACCTGTTACAGTAACAGAAACATTTCTGCAACAAATTTTTGCACAACCTGCCCATTCAACAATCACCATCGATCTTTCTACTCAAACCATAACAATTGATGCAACGGGTCAGCAGGAATCATTCGAAATCAACAGCTATAAAAAAACCTGCCTGCTGAACGGATATGATGATATTGATTACCTGATCAGCATGAAACAGGAAATAGAAACATTTGAACAAACACTCGCATAAACCTGAGCTATTATGAATAAGAAGATTGCCGTTATACCTGGAGATGGAATTGGACCTGAAGTCACCAATCAATCCGTAAAAGTCTTAGATGCTGTAGCCAAACGCTTTGGTCATCAATTTGATTATCGTTATGCAGTGATGGGTGCCATTGCTATTGACCAGACAGGTAACCCTTTGCCTGATGCAACTGTAGACACCTGTTTACAAAGCGATGCTATTTTATTTGGCGCTATTGGTGATCCTAAATATGATAATAACCCCGCAGCAACTGTTCGACCTGAGCAGGGTTTGCTCAAATTGCGAAAAGTATTACAACTCTATGCTAATATAAGGCCTATCGATACTTATAAGGCATTACAACACATGTCGCCATTAAAAGCAAAACAACTGGAGAATGTTGATTTTGTGATTTTCCGTGAATTAACAGGGGGAATTTATTTTGGAAAAAAAGAATTACAGGCTGACGGAACCGTTGCAGTAGATGAGTGTACATATTCTGTGGAAGAGATCGAAAGAATTTCGCACCTCGCATTTCAGTATGCGCAGAAAAGAAGAAAAAAATTGACACTGGTTGATAAAGCTAATGTACTGGAGACTTCACGTCTCTGGCGAAAAGTAGTGCAACAATTGAGCAGTACTTATCCTGACGTAGCGGTTGATTACATGTTTGTTGATAATGCAGCCATGCAGATCATACTTAACCCTGCACAGTTTGATGTGGTATTAACCGAAAACATGTTTGGAGACATTATCAGCGATGAAGCAAGTGTATTGAGTGGCTCATTGGGTTTATTACCATCGGCATCGGTGGGTAATACAGTTGCATTGTTTGAGCCTATTCATGGGTCATACCCGCAGGCGGCAGGAAAAGATATAGCCAATCCATTGGGATCAATACTTTCAGCGGCCATGTTACTGGATCATTTTGGCCTGCAACAGGAAGCTGTAGCTGTTCGCAAAGCAGTGGAATGGACCTTGATGAATGGGTTTGTATCAAAAGATATCGACCCTGTCAATAATTATTCAACAACAGCTATTGGTGATTTGATTGCAGATCATATCGAAAGAAATACAGACGCGGAGATAGGTACCAACACAAGTTTGAATAAGTCGACGATTATTTAGGTCGTTTAGAGTAAGGATAAAATTAAAATAAGCAAGTGCGGCAAAATACCATAGAGTATGCGCCGCACTTGGCTTTTAGCGCATGGCAATAACAAACGCTTGTTCGTAATAAAACGAGCGTTGTAAAAAAATAAATAAAAAAGTTCTTTGTTTTTTTCGACAGGCGGGACTATCTTCGTTATCAAGAGCATCCCTCTATGTTTAGAAACAGTATCAATATTGTCAACAACATCAACACGATTATTATTGTGGTTGTCATTATTATCCCTGTACTGAACGGAGGAGGAGCCCTTATGTAATTGTAACGAAAAAACTAAGCATACAAGCCCCGCCTCCAAAAAGGCGGGGCTTTTTTATTTACAGCAAAACACACAATATGTATTACGGCGAGTCAACGGTACTGTATTTTAATGGCGCATTCACAAAAGCGGCAGATGCAAAGATTGATTTGTATAGTCAGTCACTGCATTATGGTTATGCAGTATTTGAAGGTATCAGGTCTTACCAGACAGCACAGGGTACAAAAATCTTTAAGGCAAAAGAACATTACGATCGTTTAAGGTATTCGGCAGAGGTAATGGGTATTCCTTTTTCAATTTCAACAGAAGAGCTGACTGAATTAACCTATGAACTATTAAGGCGTAATCATTTCAGCGATGCCTATATCAGGCCAGTTGTACTCTGCTCTCCTAATATGTCATTGTCAAAAGGAAAAGAAAGTTATCTCGCTATTACGGCGTGGGAATGGACCAACGGATACCTGAGTAACCAAATGCGGATCATGACTTCTTCTTACAGAAGACCCAATCCGAGCGGGTTTAAGATTAACGCAAAAGTTTCAGGGCATTATGTGAATTCGATTCTTGCTTGTCAGGAAGCAAAAGACAATGGGTACGACGAAGCATTATTACTGGATATTGACGGCAATGTAGCAGAAGGCCCCGGGGCCAATGTTTTCTTCGAAAAAGAAGCTGTTTTGTATACACCATCAACCGGAAATATTTTACCCGGCATAACAAGAGCTACGGTACTGGAGTTATGTGAATCACTGGAAATTCCGGTAGTAGAAAAAAAGTTTAAACCCGAAGAAATGCGGGGTGCTGATAGTGCTTTCTATTGTGGCACGGCTGCTGAAGTAGTGGCACTTGAATCAATGGACAACATTCCATTTACACAACCATGGGAAAACAGCCTGGGAAGTGTATTACAGCAAGCATATAAAGCAAGGGTATTGGGAAAAGAATATAAACAAGCGAACAGGGTAGAATCCGCAACGATTAAATAATATGAAAGAACTAAATAAATATTCAAAGACCATTACGCAGGATGTTACACAACCTGCTGCACAAGCCATGTTTTATGGTATTGGTTTAACAGAAGAGGATCTGAAAAAAGCACAGGTTGGTGTTGTGAGTATGGGTTACGATGGCAACACCTGCAATATGCATCTTAATGACCTGGCTAAACTCGTAAAACAGGGTGTGTGGGATAATGATTTGGTGGGTCTTATTTTCAATACCATTGGTGTAAGTGATGGTATGAGTAATGGTACCGATGGTATGCGTTATTCATTAGTGAGCAGGGATATTATTGCCGATTCTATTGAAGCTGTTTGTGGAGCCCAGTATTACGATGGTATTGTTGCCTTACCAGGATGTGATAAAAATATGCCTGGCTCGCTTATAGCAATGGGGCGTTTAAATCGCCCTGCCATTATGGTGTATGGCGGAACTATTGCACCAGGTCATTACAAAGGACAGGATCTGAATATTGTTTCTGCTTTTGAAGCGCTCGGACAAAAAATAGCGGGTAATTTATCAGAGGCAGATTTTAAGGGTATTGTACAACATTCATGCCCAGGAGCGGGGGCCTGTGGTGGAATGTACACAGCCAATACCATGGCTTCAGCTATTGAAGCATTGGGAATGAGTTTGCCTTATTCATCATCGAACCCGGCATTAAGCGAAGAAAAAAAGCAGGAATGCCTTGATGCCGGAAAAGCCATCCGTCATTTACTGGAACAGGATATCAAACCAAAAGATATCATGACACGAAAGGCATTTGAAAATGCCATTACTGTTATCATGGTATTGGGTGGCAGCACGAATGCTGTATTGCATTTGATTGCCATGGCAAAAGCAGTAGATGTAGTATTAACACAAGACGATTTCCAGCAAATCAGTGATCGTGTACCCGTACTGGCTGATTTTAAACCCAGTGGAAAATACCTGATGCAGGACCTGCATCAATATGGTGGGTTACCTGCAGTAATGAAATACCTGTTACAAAAAGGATTGTTGCACGGAGAGTGTTTAACAGTTACAGGCAAAACACTGGCCGAAAACCTTTCATCAGCACCAGACCTTGATTTTCAGCAACAGCAGATCATCCTTCCATTAGAAAGCCCGGTAAAAGCAACAGGTCACCTGCAGATACTGTATGGCAATCTGGCTGAAAAAGGAAGTGTGGCAAAGATTAGTGGTAAAGAAGGTGAATTGTTTGAAGGTCCTGCACGTGTATTCGACGGAGAACATGCATTGATTGATGGCATCAATAGCGGTAAAATAAAAAAAGGAGATGTAGTGGTGATCCGTTATGTGGGTCCGAAAGGCGGGCCCGGTATGCCTGAAATGCTGAAACCTACATCGGCTATCATTGGTGCAGGACTTGGTAAATCAGTGGCGCTTATCACTGATGGGAGATTCAGTGGAGGAACCCATGGTTTTGTGGTGGGGCATATTACACCGGAAGCATATGATGGCGGGTTGATAGCGCTGGTGAAAGATGATGACATCATTGAACTGAATGTATCAACCAAACAAATGACACTCAAAATAACAGATACAGAAATTGAGAACAGAAGAAAGGAATGGAAACGTCCGGCGTTAAATGCAACAAAAGGCGTACTCTTTAAGTATGCACAGGTAGTAAAAGATGCATCAGAAGGTTGTGTAACGGATGAATTATAATCAAATCATTTATAACTCAAACAAGATGGAAGCAGTTGTAGTAGCAAAAGAAGCCGCAAAGCAAAAACAGATAACTGAACTAAGTGGTTCACAGGCTGTATTGGAAGCATTGATAGCAGAAAAAGTGGATACTATTTTCGGATATCCCNNAGCCATTATGCCCATCTATGATGCTTTGTACGATTACCATGAACAGTTGAAACATATACTGGTTCGTCATGAACAGGGTGGCATACATGCTGCACAAGGGTATGCGCGTTCATCCGGTAAGGTGGGTGTGGTATTTGCTACCAGTGGTCCCGGTGCCACTAATCTGGTAACCGGATTGGCCGATGCACAGATCGACAGTACGCCATTGGTATGTATTACGGGTCAGGTATTTGCTCACCTGCTGGGTACAGACGCTTTCCAGGAAACAGATGTTATCAATATTACAGCACCTGTAACCAAATGGAATTATCAGGTAACAGACGCAATTGAGATACCCGAAGTTCTGGCCAAAGCATTTTATATCGCAAGAAGCGGAAGACCGGGTCCGGTATTGATTGATATCACTAAAAATGCGCAGTTGCAGAAATTCGGATATGAAGGGTATTGTAAATGCGATCACATCAGGAGTTACAGACCTAAGCCAATCATACGCAATGAATTTATTGAGGAAGCCGCAAAACTTATCAATGCAGCAGAAAAGCCATTTGTTGTTTTTGGTCAGGGTGTCATACTGGGTAAGGCAGAAAAAGAATTCAAATGTTTTATTGAAAAATCAGGTATCCCGGCGGCCTGGACCATATTGGGCTTGAGTGCATTACCAACCGATCATCCACTGAATATGGGAATGCTGGGTATGCATGGTAATTATGGCCCGAACGTAATGACCAACGAATGTGATGTATTGATCGCCGTAGGTATGCGTTTTGATGATCGCGTAACTGGAAGACTGGATAAATATGCCAAACAGGCAAAAGTGATTCATCTTGATATTGACCCATCGGAGATTGATAAAAATGTAAAAGCAACGGTTGGTGTTTGGGGCGATTGTAAAGAGACGTTGCCCCTGCTTACAAAACAGATACAGTCAAAAGTATACCCACAGTGGGTAGAAAAATTTAAAAGCTTTCAGCAGGAAGAAGAAACACAGGTCATTTTTGATGAGTTACATCCTGATACTGAACAGATGACAATGGGAGAAGTACTCCGTGTGCTTAATGAATTGACCAATGGAGATGCCATTATTGTAACAGATGTGGGTCAGCACCAGATGGTGGCCTGTCGGTATGCAAAATTCAACCAAACAAGAAGCAATGTAACATCGGGTGGATTAGGTACCATGGGTTTTGCGTTGCCCGCAGCCATTGGTGCCAAGTTCGGTGCACCCGAAAGAACGGTGGTTGCCATTATTGGTGATGGAGGTATTCAGATGACCATACAGGAACTGGGCACGATCATGCAAACGGGGATCAATGTAAAAATATTAATCCTGAATAACCAGTTTCTTGGAATGGTGCGCCAGTGGCAGCAATTGTTTCATGATAAACGTTATTCGTTTGTAGACATAGCCAGTCCCAATTATGTAATGGTTGCAAAAGGATATGGCATTGAAGGAAACAGTATTAATGACCGTACACAACTGAAAACCGCATTGGAAACCATGTTACAGCATGAGGGCTCTTATTTATTGGAAGTAATGGTAGGAAAAGAAAATAACGTGTTCCCCATGGTACCACAAGGATGTAGTGTTAGTGAAATCAGATTAAAATAATTGTATGAACAAGCAGGAATTTACCATCACAGTCTATACAGAAAATCATATTGGTTTACTGAATCGTATTGCGATCATCTTCTCAAGAAGAAAAATCAACATCGAAAGTCTAAACACTTCTCCTTCAGAAGTGGAAGGTATTCACCGGTTTACCATTGTGATTGATGAACTGGAAGAAGTGGTACGTAAACTCGTAAGACAAATTGAAAAGCAGGTAGAAGTATTAAAAGCCTATTACAATACAAATGATGAGATCGTATGGCAGGAACTCGCATTGTATAAAGTATCTACTGATGAGATTGCTGAAAAAGTAAAAGTAGAAAGACTTTTGAGAGAGTATGGGGCAAGAGCAGTTGTGATCAGAAAAGACTACACCATTTTTGAAACCAGTGGTCATCGTGAAGAGACCAATAAGCTGGTGGCAGTACTGGAGCCATATGGCCTGATTGAATTTGTAAGAAGTGCAAGAGTAGCCATCATTAAAGCAAGTCGTGGTTTTCATGAAAAGATCAAAGAGTTTGAAGCAAAAGATCCGGGTGATGAGGTGATTGAAAATGAGTATTTAGGAAAACAGGAAGAAATATTTACGATGTAATACAAACAAGCAACAAAAACTTATAAAACAAACATCATGGCAAAATTAAATTTCGGCGGCGTTGAAGAAAATGTAGTAACCCGCGAAGAGTTCCCGCTTGAAAAAGCACAAGAGGTACTGAAAAATGAAACGGTAGCTGTTATTGGCTATGGCGTTCAAGGACCAGGGCAGGCATTAAATCAGAAAGAAAACGGTATCAATGTAATTGTTGGTCAGCGAAAAAACTCAAAAAGCTGGGATAAAGCTGTACGTGATGGTTTTGTTCCCGGTGAGTCGCTCTTCGAAATTGAAGAAGCATTACAGCGCGGTACCATTATTTGTTATCTGTTAAGTGATGCGGCACAGATCAAATTATGGCCAACCGTACAAAAATATTTAACACCCGGGAAGGCCCTGTATTTCTCACATGGTTTTGGTGTAACGTATAAAGAACAAACAGGTATTGTTCCACCAGCAGATGTGGATGTATTCCTCGTGGCGCCAAAGGGTTCAGGTACATCATTGCGACGTATGTTTTTACAGGGTCGCGGACTCAACAGCAGTTATGCTATTTTCCAGGATGCTACAGGACGTGCCTTTGAAAGAGTAGCTGCACTCGGTATAGCGATCGGAAGCGGCTACCTTTTTGAAAC
The DNA here is from genome assembly GCA_003526435.1 of Chitinophagaceae bacterium. Classification (GTDB taxonomy): domain Bacteria; phylum Bacteroidota; class Bacteroidia; order Chitinophagales; family Chitinophagaceae; genus Sediminibacterium. The sequence goes on from DPWF01000397.1 coordinate 56,835, forward strand.
AGACTTCAAAAAAGAAGTGTACAGCGATCTTACCGGAGAGCGTGGTACGCTGATGGGTGCTGTGCAGGGAATTTTTGCGGCACAATATGAGGTATTGCGTGCAAAAGGTCATTCGCCATCTGAAGCATTTAACGAAACCGTAGAAGAATTAACACAATCACTTATGCCACTGGTAGCAGAAAACGGAATGGACTGGATGTATGCTAACTGTTCTACCACCGCACAACGTGGGGCATTGGATTGGTGGAAAAAATTCAGGGATGCTACATTACCTGTATTTACAGAATTATATGAAAGTGTGGCAGCAGGTAAAGAAGCGGCAAAATCAATTGAGAGTAACAGTAAACCTGATTACCGCGAAAAACTGGAAGAAGAACTAAAAGAATTACGCGATAGTGAGTTATGGCAGGCAGGTAAAACGGTGAGAAGTCTGCGTCCTGAGAACCAGAAAGTAGCCGAAACAGTTGAAGCGTAAGCATCTTAATGATATACGGGCCCTCTCTGCAATACGAGAGGGCCAATAGTAAAAGATATGAGCACCATAGCAACACATACACTTAATTTTGAAGCCGCAGCCAAGCGCCTGCAAAATGTGGTAAACCGAACACCATTAACATATAACCGTGCTTTATCGCGTCGGTATAATTGTAATGTGTATCTGAAAAGAGAAGACTTACAGGTAGTACGGTCGTATAAGTTGAGGGGCGCTTATAATATGATGAGCAGTTTGCCTGTAGAGCAGCTACAGCAAGGTGTTGTATGTGCCAGTGCAGGGAACCACGCACAAGGATTTGCTTACAGTTGCAAAAAACTGAATATAAAAGGTGTGGTTTTCATGCCCATCATTACACCCAACCAGAAAGTTAGCCAGACTAAAATGTTTGGAGAAGGTTTTGTAGAAGTGAAATTAACAGGAGATACTTTCGATGATTGTGCAGCCGCAGCTAAAGAATATACACTCGGGCACCAAATGACATTCATTCCGCCATTTGATGATCTGCGGATTATTGAAGGACAATCAACCGTTGCAATGGAGATCATGGAAGACCTGTCGGAAATCGATTACCTGTTTGTTCCCGTAGGCGGTGGAGGATTAAGCGCAGGTGTTGGCAGTTATTTCAAAACATTTTCACCTAAAACAAAAATCATTGGTGTAGAACCCGAAGGGGCTCCTTCAATGACAGAAGCATTAAAAGCAGGAAGCCCTGTTTTATTGGATCAGATTGAACGTTTCGTAGATGGTGCAGCAGTAAAAAGAGTAGGCGACATTACGTTTGAGATATGTAAAGATGTACTGGACGATATGAAACTGGTACCCGAGGGTCGTGTTTGCTCAACCATTTTACGTATGTATAACGAAGATGCAATAGTAGCTGAACCCGCAGGTGTTCTCTCTATTGCAGCACTTGATGATTATGCCG